>NZ_DATGCW010000321.1:0-6924 GCF_035311605.1 Saliniramus sp. | reverse complement strand
AAGCCCGCATGCAGGCGCTCGCCACCGCCTTCGCGGCCGATCTCACCCGCGAGGAAGAGCGCTACCGCATCCGCCACGCCATCGCCGCGCTGATGGGGGAATGGGTCGCAGCGCGCAATCTCGACGAGATCACCGCCTCCTTCGCGGGCACGGCAGTGTGCTGGAGCCCGTTCCGCGACGTGGAACAGATGCTCGCACAGGACTGGCGGGCGAGCACGCGCAACCCGATGTTCCAGACGGTCGACCATCCCGGCATCGGCCCCGTCCTGACCCCGGCCTCGCCGCTGCGCTTTTCGAATCACGATGGAGCAGGCGCCCGGGGCGGCGCGCACCCGGCGCCGGTTCTGGGGGCGGATACGGATCGGGTGTTGGGGGGCGAGGATTGATCCACGCCAAATCATCCGCCCGCATCGCTCCCCGTCGCAGCGTCACCCGCGCCCGCATCGAGCGCACGGCGCAAAGCCCTCAAATCACGCCAGGCGAGGCGTTTTTGTGAGGGCTGGCGCAGCAGGTAGGCCGGGTGGAGGGTCGCCATGGCGCGGATCACGCGTTTGCCGGTATCAAAGTCCTGCCAGCGCCCGCGCGCCTTCAGGATGCCGGTGCTGATCTCCATCAGCGCCTGGGCCGAGGGCGCGCCGAGACAGATCAGGAAATCGGGGTCGGCGAGTTCGATCTGGCGGCGGATGAAGGGCATGCAGGCCGCGACTTCCTGCGGCGTCGGGGTGCGGTTGCCGGGCGGGCGCCAGGGGATGACGTTGCCGATATAGACGCTGGAGCGGTCGAGCCCGATCGCGGCGAGCATGCGGTCGAGCAATTGCCCCGAGCGACCGACGAAGGGCTTGCCCTGCCGGTCCTCCTCCGATCCCGGTGCCTCGCCGACGAGCATGACCCGCGCGCCCGACGTGCCGTCGGCGAAGACCAGCGATTTCGCGGAAAGCTTGAGCCCGCAGCCGTCGAAGCCGGCGAGATTCTCGCGCAGCATGGCGAGATCGGTGGCCGCTGCCGCGAGCGCCTGCGCGCCGGCAACGGCTTCCTGCGGATCGAGACCGACGGCTGCGCCGGGCGCCGCGCGGGCGGGAGCCGGGGCGGTTTCAGGGGAGGGCGCGCCTGCGCTGTCGGCGGCGCGGGCGCGGACATCGATCCCGGCGGCGCGGCGCTCGGCATCGCGCGCGCGCTTCTCCCGCTCATCGGCGAAGCGGTCGATCGGCGCCTCGTCCAGCGCCACGTCGACGCCGGACGCGGCATGGAATTCGAGCAATGCCGTCAAAGCCGCCCGCTGATCCTGTGCCGTGTGCATCCAACCTCCCGCCGGAGCGCCCGTCCGCGACGTCTCCATCGCCCGGTTATCGGGGTTTTGCGCGGTGGGGGCAAGCTTAGTGGAGATGCTGATTTATGATGGGCGGGGCGTACCCGGCCTCATGCAGGGTCTGAATTCTTAGTCCTCGCCGCGTGATGGGGCGGCAGTTGCGCGGCAAGGGGATGATTCGTTGGACAATGCAATGCCGGCTATCGACCCGCTGACTCTGTCGATATCGATTTCCCCCTGATCCCGTCGAATCTGCCTCTATCCGCGCCGCGCGCGCGAATCCGCGATTCCCGTGTTGATTCCGGCCTGTCTTGGGAATAGCGTCTTTGCGCTGGTATACAGGGCTGGCATCCAGCATTGTGAATGGGGGAAACCATGGCGGGCAAGACCGTGACCCGGGCCGATCTTTCGGAGGCTGTCTATCAACGTGTCGGGCTTTCGCGTACCGAATCGGCCCAATTGGTCGAATCCGTGCTCGGCGAAATTTGCGAAACGCTGGAGCAGGGGGAGACGGTGAAGCTGTCCTCCTTCGGATCCTTCGTCGTGCGTGAGAAGGGTGAGCGGATCGGGCGCAATCCGAAGACCGGCGTCGAGGTGCCGATCGAACCGCGCCGCGTCATGGTCTTCAAGCCCTCCAACGTGATGAAGGCCAGGATCAACGGCGACAACGATTCCGACGGCGAATGAGCTCGGGCGGGTTCGCCGCGCGTTGCGAATGAGGGGGTCGTCTGATCCGGGGGCAGGCTGGCGCAATGGAAAAGAGTCCGGACGCTTTTCGTACCATCAGCGAAGTCGCTGAGGATCTCGACCTGCCCCAGCATGTGTTGCGCTTCTGGGAAACAAGATTCGCGCAGATCAAACCTCTCAAGCGGGCGGGCGGGCGGCGCTATTATCGTCCGAGCGATATCGATCTGCTCCAGGGCATCCGCCGCCTGCTCTATGCCGAAGGCTACACGATCAAGGGCGTTCAGCGCATTCTCAAGAGCGAGGGTGTGCGCGCCGTCGAGGCAATCGGGCGCGGCGAGGTCACGCTGGAAGCACGGCCTGCTGATACGCAGGAGGGGGCAGAGCCTGATGTCGACGCCCGGGCGCGGGCAAGTCGCGGTGATGATGCCGCCGCAGCCGATATGGGCCATGACGACGACGCGGCAGATGCGGCAATCCCCCTCGAAATGGGCACCCTCGCCAAGGGCCGCCGGGCCGCGCTCGATCGCGGGCAATTGCGCGCCGCGCTCGACGAATTGCGTGAATGCCGGCGGGTTCTCGACAATCTCATGCTCGCCGGTGATTCCGAGAGCTGATGCGATTCGTGCCCGCGTCGCAGGGATGCACATACGGCCAGGGCGTCACGGCGCATGACGCATCGGGCTTGCGGGCATACCCTGAGTCTGGTTGAACCCGCGACGCCGTCACGAGACGCGATCGCTGAAGAATGGCGCGCCGGAAGAGGAGACGTTCCATGAGCCCGAATCAGACAAGGACGGATGCAGCGCGCGATCCCGCCGCCGATTTCGTCGTTACCCATGCGAAGGACGCGCAGTTCGACGGTGGTCTGCGCGGTTTCTTCGAATACCGCGATCTCGGCATGAAGCCGGTCACGGACGGGCGTATCCAGGCCCATGTCATTCGCGCCAAGCCCGGAGATGCCGCCTCGGGGGAGTGGCATTACCACGTGCTCGACTTCCAGATGGTCTACGTGCTCAAGGGCTGGGTGCGGTTCGAATATGACGGGGTCGGGGAGGTGCTGCTCGAAGCCGGCTCCTGCGTGAACCAGCCGCCCGGCATCCTGCATCGCGAAATCGAACATTCGCAGGATCTGGAATTGCTGGAAATCACGTCGCCGGCGGAGTTCGAAACCGTTGCCGCCAAACCGCAGGGGCGGTGATGAAGCGCTTCGCCCGAATAAAAACCCGCCCGCCTGATAGCGGACGGGCTTGATGGAAAGGGCGGCAACTCGGGGAGCGGCTTCGCCCTCGCGTCATCGGCAGTCTTACTTCGCGGCGGTCTTACTTCGCGGCGGTCTTGGCCATCGCGGTCTCGACCGGCTTCATCATTTCCTTGGCGAGGTTGGCGTAGAGCTCGCCGACCTTCGTCGACTGGGCCACAAGCGCCTCGTAAGAGCTCTTGACGTAGTCGGTCTGGATTTCGATCGCCTTGTCGAGCGACTTGGCGCCGACGAGCTTCTCCATCGTGGAGGTGCCTTGCTCGAAAGACTTCTTGGCGAAGTCGGCGCTCTCGACGGCGATCGCCTGGGCACCCATGGAAACACCACCAAACGCCTTCATCGTGGCGTCCATGCTTTCCTTGCCGAACTTCTGCATGTCTTCGAATTGGTTCATCATCTGCGATCTCCGGCGCGCGATGCGCCGCCTCTGTTCGTTTGAGCCTGACGGCCGAACATGCGCGATCAGCCGATTGCCCCTTATATGTGCACTGCACAATCGATGTCAAGATTTATGTTGCGCTGCAACAAGAGCCGGAAAATTCGGTTTTGATCTTAACCCGTCCGTAACCGCGATTCCCGCAGGGTGAAGCTTGTGACGCGTTCGCAATGGTGGTGGACACCAGTGCCGGGGGGCCGAACGCGCCAAGGGTTCTCGACCGCTGACACAGGGACGGTCTCACATGGTTTTGCGTAATTTTCCCCTGCGCTGCATTGCATCGCGCTTCGCCGCAGCGCTCGTGGCGACCGCCATGGTGCTGGCCGCGTGCCT
This sequence comes from Saliniramus sp., assembly GCF_035311605.1. NCBI lineage: Bacteria > Pseudomonadati > Pseudomonadota > Alphaproteobacteria > Hyphomicrobiales > Salinarimonadaceae > Saliniramus > Saliniramus sp. The sequence goes on along the minus strand of NZ_DATGCW010000321.1, from coordinate 2,904 downwards.
CGTCGCTGCCACGCCCGTGCATGCCTATAATCCGCCCTACGCCGCTGTCGTCATCGACGTCAAGACGGGACGGACGCTGCATGCGGAGAATGCCGACGCGACACGCTTCCCCGCATCGCTGACCAAGGTAATGACGCTCTACCTCGTCTTCGAGCAGCTGGAGCGCGGTGCGCTACGCCTCGATTCGCCGCTGCGCGTTTCATCGCGCGCTGCCGCCGAGCCGCCTTCGAAGCTGGGCCTGCGCGCCGGATCGACGATCACGGTGGAAAATGCCATCCTCGCGTTGACGACGCGTTCGGCCAATGACGTCGCCACCGCGATCGCGGAGAATCTCGGTGGCAGTGTCGATGCCTTCACCCGTGAGATGACCCGCACGGCGCGGGCGCTGGGAATGAAGCGCACGACCTTCCGCAACGCACATGGTCTGCCCAATCGTGAACAGGTCACCTCTGCGCGCGACATGGCGATCCTCGCGATCGCCGTACAGGACCGCTTCCCGCAGTATTACCATTATTTCTCCCGCCGCAACTTCACCTTCAACGGCACCACGCACCGCAACCATAACCGCCTGATCGGACGCGTCACCGGTGTTGACGGCATCAAGACCGGCTTCATCCGCGCCTCCGGCTTTAACCTGATGACGAATGCCAAGACGAACAGCCGCCACATCGTCACCGTGGTGATGGGCGGGCGCTCCGGTGCGCATCGCGACGGGATCGTCGAGCGGCTGGTCAAGAACAATCTGCCGCGTGCCTATGCGGGCGCCCGTCAGACGCCGGTGATGAATGTCGCCGGCGCGGTGGCCTTCGTGCCGAATGTCCTGCCCCCAGCACGTCCCGCCGATATCGGTGTGCCGCCGGCTGCTTTTGCCAGCGCCTCGGCCACCGGCGGGCCGCTTGATCTCGCGGCCATGCGCCCCGCAGTGGCGCCCGAGCGCAATGCCGGCAATACCGTGACGCCGGCTTCTTCCGGTACCTTGCGTCAGGGTGCTGCAGCCCTGGCCGCACGCAACCAGAATGATGGGCAGGTGCTTTCTTTCGCCGATTCGACCGGTTCGATTCCGCTGCCGCCTGCCGATCTGGGTTCACGTCACGCAGTCGATCAGAATGCGCCGTCGGACGCAGCCTCATCCGCGCCCGTACAACTCGCGAGCGCATCCGCAGCGGCCCCGCTGCCGCTGGCTGCAACACCGGCCGAGCCCGAGCCGGAGCCCGTCGCAGTCTCACCCTGGGTCGTGCAGATCGCCGCAGTCGATTCGAAGCGCGCCGCCCTGGAGATGCTGGAGAACGCCCGTAACCGTGTCGGCGGCCCGTTGAGCGCGGCCGCGCCCTTCACCGAGCCGGTCCAGACCGGGGGGACGACGCTTCACCGTGCGCGCTTCTCGGGCTTCGATACCCAGGGCGCGGCGCGCGATGCCTGCCGCCAGCTGGAGCGTCGCGGCTTTGCCTGTTTCGCGTCGCGCAGCTGATCGGCGACGCCGCCGGGGCACGTCCGGCGAACCTTTCGAGTGCGGAGCGACCGGCATCTTCCGGCCGCTCCTGTAAGTGGCGTAACCGACCATGGTCCCGTTCGGACCATCGCGCGTGGAGTATCAGCGATGTCGGCTCAAGAGCATGTCCTTGGCCTGGTTCACCCGGGCCGCGAGGTAGGTCGACCCCCCCTGGTCGGGATGGAGCTTCAGCATCAGCGCGCGGTGCGCGCGCTTGATGGCGGCAGCATCCGCCCCCGGCTCAAGCCCCAGGATCTGATAGGCCTCCTCTTCCGTCATCGCGCCCGCCTCGGCCTCGCGGCCCGCCCCCGCGTCAGCGTCAGCATGAGTGTCTTCACGCCAACCGGGAAACCGGCGGTCGAAATAAGCCTCTAACAGACGCAGGCCCTCCTGGTCGCCGGCGCCGGCGCATTCGGTGTAGAGCGTCTGCAATTCGCGTTCGCTGAGCGCGTCGAGAGCGCGTCCGGCGAAGGCGCCGGCAAGGACGTTGCCGTTCATCTCGCCACTGTCGTGATCGAGGGTCATCTCGATCATCGCCGAGCGCACGCGCGAGGTCTTGCCGGTGGCGGGGCCGCTGGAGGGCTGGTTTGTCCCCCCGGGCCCCAGCCGGCCAAGGCCCCTGGGCAGACCGGGAAGGCCCGTGCTCCAGCCCAGCAACCAGGCGGCGAAACCGCCGATCAGCAGCGCCATATCGATGCGTCCGCGCACCAGCATGAGCGCGGCGAGCGCCAACGCCGCCGTTCCGGCGACGATCTTGACCAAACGCACCAGTACCTGCGGATTTGTGCGCGCATAGACTCGTGCCAGCCACCAGAAGAGGAGAACGGCGAGGACGCCATAAAGCAGTGATATCATGAGCGTTTCATCGCCGTAATCAGGCGCCGCGCACCGGCATCGCCCTGGGCGAGCCTGTGCAGGGCCCCCATGCCGCCTGCCGCATAGGTCGCGGCTGCCCGCAGCAGCGCTTCGAGGGCGCCGGGTGCGGCTGCATCGAAGCGCTCATGCGCGCCGCCGGTGAGCCGTGCCATCTCGGCGAAGGCCGCCGTCGCGTCGGGGTCGTCGCCCTCCTGGAAGAAGAAGCCCCTGATTCCCATCACCCCGAGCTCACCGGCGAGCGCGCAGAGCGTATCGACATGCTCCTCCATGGCGTCGCCGACATAGATGAAGGCGGCGATACGCCGCTCCTGCGCCGCCTTGCGGACATGGCGCAGCACGCGCTCGATCTGCGTCAGGCCGCCCTGGCAGCGCAGCCCGGTCATGATCTCGGTGAGGGCGCGCGGATCGGAGACCCAGCGCGAGGCCCGGCATTCGCGAAAGCCGCGGAAATAGACGAGTTGCACGGCGAGTCCGCCGATCCGCGCCGTCGTTTCGAACATCCCCGTCTGGACCGAGCAGGCCAGATCCCAGGTCGGCTG
>NZ_DATGCW010000320.1:0-8863 GCF_035311605.1 Saliniramus sp. | reverse complement strand
ACCCTCGCCATGGGCTGCGGGACGCGCAAGGATTGCGACGCGGAAAACCTGCGCTACGACCGCATCATCATCATGACCGATGCCGATGTCGACGGCGCGCATATCGCGTCCCTGCTGATCACATTCTTCTACCGGCAAATGCCCAAGCTGATCGACAAGGGCCACCTCTATCTCGCCATCCCGCCGCTCTACAAGCTCACCCACGGCGCCAAGACCGTCTACGCGCATGACGATGCCCACAAGGATGCGCTGATCAGGAGCGAATTCAAGGCCAATGCCAAGGTCGAGGTGAGCCGCTTCAAGGGTCTGGGCGAAATGATGCCGGCGCAGCTCAAGGAAACCACCATGCACCCGGAGAAGCGCACGCTCCTGCGCGTCGCCGTGCATGGAGACGACCGCGAGGCCACCGGCGATGCGATCGAGCGGCTGATGGGTAACAAGCCGGAAGCGCGCTTCAGCTTCATCCAGGAGCGCGCCGCCTTCGCCACCGATCTCGACCTGGATATCTGAGCAGGAGAAGCGGGGCTTTGCGCCACGCCCCCGGTTACGCCAGCCCGCGCTTCTCCAGCAATGGCCCGACATCAGGCAACCGGTCGCGGAAACCGCGGTACGCATCTTCCGGATCGCGCAGATTGCCCGCCGCGTAGATGAAATCATGCAGCCGCTGGGCGACCTGCGGATCGAAGGGATCGCCCGCCTCGGTGAAGGCGGCAAACGCATCCGCATCGAGCACTTCCGACCACAGATACGAGTAATATCCGGCGGAATAGCCCTCGCCGGAAAAGATATGCGCGAAATGCGGGCTGCGGTGGCGCATCTCGATCGCATCCGGCATGCCGATCCGCGATAGTGCGGCGCGCTCGAAGGCGATGGGGTCGGCGGCGGCATCCTCGGCATGGGCGTGCATATCGAGATCGACGAGCGCGCTGGCGCAATATTCCACCGTGGCGAAACCCTGGTTGAAATTGCGCGCTTGCGCGAGGCGCTCACGCAATCCCGCCGGCATGGGTTTGCCGGTCTGCGCATGCACAGCGAAGCGTTCGAGGATTTCGGGCACTTCGAGCCAGTGCTCGTAGAGCTGCGAGGGCAGTTCGACGAAATCGCGCGAGACGTTCGTGCCCGCGAGCGAGGGATAGGTGACGTCGGATAAAAGCCCGTGCAGGGCGTGGCCGAATTCGTGGAACAGGGTGCGCGCATCATCGAAGGACAGAAGCGCCGGCTCGCCCTCTGCGGGGGCCGAGAAATTCATCACATTGACGATGATCGGGCGCACGCGTTCGTCGAGATTGCGCTGGCCGCGATAGCTCGAAGCCCAGGCGCCGGAGCGCTTCGAGGCGCGCGCGAAATAATCGCCGTAGAACAGCCCCATATGTGCACCCTGCGCGTCAAGCACCTCCCACGCCCGGACATCAGGATGGTAGACGGGGACATCGTCGCGCGGCGTGAATTGCAGGCCGAACAGGCGCTGCGCCACGTGGAAGGCTGCCTGGATGATGTTGTCGAGCTGAAAATACGGTTTGATCTCGGCCTCTTCGAGCGCATGGGCGCGCTGGCGCTCCTTCTCGGCGTAATAGCGCCAGTCCCAGGGCGCGATCGCATCATTGGCGCCCTCCGCCCGGGCCAGGGCGGCGAGCGCATCGCGCTCTGCATCGGCGCGCGCCACCGCCGGCTTCCAGACGCGGCTCAACAGATCCGAGACCGCCTGCGGCGTCTTCGCCATGGTGTCGTCGAGCTTGTAGGCAGCGTAATCGGCATAGCCCAGAAGCTTTGCCCGCTCATCGCGCAGACGCAGGGTCTCGCTCATGATGGCGGCATTGTCGTGCGCGGTGCCATCGCCGCGCATGGTCCAGGCGCGAAACGCCTTCTCGCGCAGGTCGCGGCGCTCGGAGAATTGCAGGAACGGCTCGATCGAAGAGCGCGCCAGCGTGATCACATACTGCCCCTCCCCCAGGTCGCGATCGCGCGCGGCGCGGGCCGCCGCCTTGATCAGGAAATCGGGCAGGCCTGCGATATCCGCCTCCCCTTCCAGCACGAGCGTGAAGCCGCTCTCGTCAGCGAGCACGTTCTGCGAGAAGGCGGTACCGAGTTCGGCGAGACGCTGCGCGATTTCCGCCAGCCGCGCGCGCTCCGCCTCGCCCAGATGCGCGCCGGCGCGGGTGAAGCCGAGATGATAGCGCTCGATCAGACGGATCTGCTCTGATGTAAGCCCGGCGCTCTCGCGCGCCTCGAAGATCGCGGCGATCCGCGCAAACAGCTTCGGATCGAGATGGATCGCGCTCGAATGCCGGGAGAGCTTCGGCGCAATCTCCCGCTCGATCTTCTGGATCTCGGGATTGGTATGCGCCCCAGACAGATTGAAGAACACGCCGACGGTGCGCTTCAGGCGCTCGCCTGCCCGCTCCATCGCGGCAATCGTATTGTCGAAATCTGGCCCGGTCGCCTGATCGCGGATCGCATCCACCTCCGCCCGATGTTCGCCCAGCGCCGCCTCGAAGGCCGGCGGGAAATGCTCCGGCGCGATCTGCGCGAAGGGCGGCACGGCGAAGGGGGATTCCCAGGTCGCAAGCAACGGATTGGCGGCAACATCCTGCATTGAGCGTGTCTCCTTCGACGATCACGCCCAGTGCATAGCATGTTTGGGCCGGGACCCAAGCCCCGGCATCGTCGCAGCCGGCGCCCTCAGGGACGATCATCCGGGAGGAATTCCTGACGGGCCGCCTTCACCTCGCGCACGAGGAAATCCATCGTGGCGCGGATGCGGGCGATATCCTTGAGATCGGCATGGACGATCAGCCAGTAGGCACGGGTGAATGTTGCCTTGTCCGGCAGGATCTGCACCAGCCGTGAATCAGCAGCCGCCACATAATAGGGCAGAACCACCACGCCGGCTCCGGCCAGCGCCGCCTGCATCTGCGCGACGAGCGAGGAGCTCTGCAGCTTGGCCCGCATGCCCTTGGAGACTTCGTCGAGATAGTCGAGCTCGGGGGTGAAGATCAGATCGTCGATATAGCCGATGACGGTATGATCCTGGAGATCGTCCGGCTCGTTGATCGGCTTGTGCGCATCGAGATAGGCCTGTGTGGCGAAGACGCCGAGCCTGTAATCCGTCAGGCGGCGCGCCACAATCTTGCCCTCTTTCGGAGGCGCCAGCGAAATCGCGATATCGGCCTCGCGCTTGGAAAGCGACAGGAGGCGCGGCATGGCCACGATCTGCATTTCGAGATCGGGATATTGCTCGCCGAGATTGGCCGTGCGCGGGGCGAGGAACATGGCGCCGAACCCGTCCGGCGCACCGATGCGCACCGTACCCGAGAGGGCGAGATCCGCACCGCCGATTTCGCTCGATACCGCGAGCGCCTGGGTCTCGATCGCCTCTGCCTTGGAGAGCAGCCGCTCACCATGTTCGGTGAGGGCATAGCCTTGCGGACGGCGTTCGAACAGCTTGGCCTTGAGGGCATCTTCCAGCGCGGTGATGCGGCGCGACACGGTTGCATGATCAGCGCCCAGTCGTCTCGCGGCCACGGTCAGTCGACCGACCCGCGCCACGGCCAGAAAAAAGCGCAGATCGTCCCAATCGAAACGGCTCATGACTTCACTCCAAAGCGTGCGTTATTGAATTACGTAAATGCGCACGTCGTTAAGAGCATTTGTCGTATATCTGTGCAGATATCGCAATAATATTGTCATGACCGATACGCGATACACCCATGCGTACAACGCAGGGCAGCGCCCGGCAATCTCCACCGGTCGTGCTTATGCTGCAACGCGGCAAGTCTTTGACACATGGCTTCTTTCACGCCTGCAGGGGTTGCGCTACGTCATCCGCCTGCGGCTCGAGCACCGCATCGTTGCCGCGTCTGATCCGGAAGAAAATTGCATACAATACCGGCACGGCGACAAGGGTGAGTACGCTGGCGAAGGCCAGACCGGCCATGATTGTCACCGCCATATTGGCGAAAAACGCGTCCGTCAGCAGCGGCGCCATGCCGAGAATCGTTGTCACTGCCGCAAGCGTCACCGGGCGCAGACGACTGACGGAGGCATCCACGAGCGCCGTGAAACGCTCGCGCCCGGAGGCGATCTGTGCGTCGATCTCGTCCACCAGCACGATCGCGTTCTTCATCAGCATGCCCGACAGGCTGAGGAAACCCAGAAGCGCCATGAAGCCGAAGGCGAGCCCGGAGCCGAGCAGCCCCAGAACCACCCCGCAGACCGACATCGGCACCACCAGCCAGATGATCAACGGCTGCCGGATCCTGCCGAAGAGCAGGATCGAGATGATCAACATGACGAGGAAGCCGAGCGGCAATTGTCGGCCGAGCGATTCCTCGGCCTCGGCTGACGCTTGGTATTCACCGCCCCATTCCAGTCGATAACCCGGCGGCAATTCGATCCTCTCGATCGCATTTAGAATGCGCCGGCGCGCCTCATCGGCCGTCAGGCCCGGCAGGGGGTCAGCCTGAACCGTGAGCGTGCGAACCCGGTCGCGTCGGCGGATCAGCGTCTCCTCCGGAACCAGTTCGAACCGATCCACGATCTGCGAGACAGGCACGAAGGCTCCGCCGCCGGGGCTGGCGACGAGGCGATCCTGCAACTGGCCGGGATCGAGGCGTTCACGCTCCGGCGGGCGCGCGATAATGGGGATCAGTTCCTCGCCCTCACGATAGGTGCCCGCGCGCACCCCCGTGGTCGAAAAGTTCATCACCTGCGCGAGATCGGCCCGCCCCAGACCCGCAATGCGCGCGCGTTCCTCGTTGAAGACCGGCGTGATCACCAACTGGCGCTGTCGCCAGTCCTGGCGGATATCGATCAGCCCGCCATCGGCAAGCATGCGTCCTGCCGCTTCCTCACCGAGCGCGCGCAACACGCTGGCATCAGGTCCGGAGAAACGTGCCTCGATCCGCGCACCGCCGCCCGGCCCGAAGAACAGACGTTCTGTACGAACTTCCGCTTGCGGAAAATCGGCGCCCAGCTCCGCCCTCAGCCGCGCTGCGAGGGGCGCGATCATCGCGCGATCCTCCACCCGCACGATGAGCTGGCCGTAAGCCGTATTCGGCTGCTCGGGCGCATAGGTCAGCATGAAGCGCGCCGCTCCGCGCCCCACGAAGCTCGCCACCGAGACGACGCCCTCCTCCTGCATCACCCGCTGCGTGATCGCATCGATGTCGCGCGCCGTGGCGCGGATATCGGCGCCCTGGGGAAGCGTGTAATTGACATAAAAGAGCGGCGTGTTCGATTCCGGGAAGAAGGCCTGATCGACGAACTGAAACGCCCAGATGCTCGCTCCCGTCATACCCACCAGAGCGACGACCGTGAGCAGACGCACCCGCAACGCACCGCGCAGAACCGCACTGTAGATCCGGTAGATCAGGCCCCCATAGGGATCGCGCTCATGCGAATCCGGCGCCACCTTAAGGAGATAATAGCCGAAGAGCGGTGTCACCGTGATGGCCAGCACCCAGCTCAGCAGCAACGATATGCCGATGACCGCAAAGAGCGAGAACAGAAATTCCCCCGTGGCATCCGGCGAGAGGCCGATGCCGGAAAACGCCATGATGCCAATCACCGTCGCACCCAGAAGCGGCACCTGGGTGCGTCTGGCCGCCTCCCGCGCCGCCTCGCGCGCCTTCTCGCCGCGCTGCATGTTGATGAGCATGCCCTCGGCCACGACAATGGCATTATCGACCAGCATCCCCATGGCGATGATCAGCGCGCCGAGCGAGATCCGCTCCATCTCGATATTGAACACGCGCATGAAGAAGACGGTGCCCAGCACGGTCAGAAGCAGCGTCGCACCCACCACCATGCCCACGCGCCAGCCCATGAACAGCATCAGCACGGCGATCACGATGGCGACGGAGAGCGCCAGATTGACGATGAAATCGTTGATCGCTTCGTCGACGACCCGATGCTGTTCGTAGATCGGGTGGATCTCGACCCCGACCGGCAGCCGATCCTCGATGGCGCGCAGATGCGCCTCCACCGCCTGGCCGACGGCGACGATATTGCTGTCGGCCACGCCGGATACGGCCAGGGTGAAGGCGGGATCGCCGTTGAAGCGCACCAGATGATCGGGAATCTCGACCGGCTCGCGCGTGATTTCGGCGATATCGACGAGGCTCAGCTGCTCGGTCGTGCCTGGCCGGCCCACACGCAGCGCCTCGATGGCGCGCACCGTGTCCAGACCGGGGCGCACGGCCACGCGCAGGCGCGCATCCCCCACCCGCGTGGCGCCTGCCGGCTCCGCGGCGTTCTCGGACTGGATCGTGGCGAGGATCTGGTCGACGGAAATGCCCAGACTCGCCAGGCGTTCGTTCGAGACCTCGATATAGATGGCCTCCTCACGCTCGCCGTCGGTCGCGACCTTGGCGACATCGGGGACGGTGAGCACTTCCCGGCGCAGGAATTTCGCGATCTCGCGTTTCTCGCGCGCGGAAAAGCCGGGCGTCGTGACAGCATAGAAGATTCCGAAGACATCGCCGAAATCATCATTGACGACGGAGGGCCCCGCGCCGTTTGGCAGGCCGCGCTGGGCATCGCCGACCTTGCGGCGCAACTCGTCCCAGATCTGGGGTAGCTGCGTGCCGTCATAGATCATCTTGATCTCGACCTCGATCTCCGACATCCCCGGCATTGATTTCGAGGTGACGCGATTGAGCTGCGGCAGTTGCTGGATGGCGGATTCCAGGCGCTCGGTGACCTCTTCCTCCACCTCTTCGGCCGTCGCGCCGGGATATTCGGTGAGCACCACCGCCTGCTTGATGGTGAAGGACGGGTCTTCCAGCCGCCCCACGGTCAGAAGCCCCCAGATCCCGCCCAGAAGGCAGATCAGCACGATGATCCAGGTATTGACCGGCTTGTCGATGGCCGCGCGGGCGATGTCCATGTCGATCCCGCCTCAGAAGCTCTCGAAGGGACGCACGCGCATGCCCTCGCGCATCAGATGCGCACCCGCCGCGACGACCCGCTCGCCCGGCGCCACGCCGTCACGCACCGCGATGCGATCCTCGCCCACATTGCCGAGCGCGACCTCTCGCGGCGCCACACGCCGCGTATCCGGATCGTAGACCCAGATGCGGAAATCGCCCCCGGGATCCGTATCGATGGCCGAGACCGGCAGCGTCATGGCTTCCCGCGCTCTCGCAGCGGCGAGGCTGACGCGCACGGAGACGGTCATGCCCGGCAGGATCGTGCCGTCGAAGGGCACGTCGAGGGTGAGCGTCACCTCGTAGGTCTGGGCGATGGCGTCGGGCTCGGTGGCGTGTTCGCGATAGGTCAGCGGCAGCGGCTCATCGGGGCGATCGGGAAAGAACGCCTCGATGCGAAACATGTCGGGGGTCGAGACAAGGCCGATCATGTTCTCGGGCACGTTGATATGCACCCGCAACTCGGTCACGTCCTGCACACGCACAATCGGCTCCCCCGCCGGTACGTTGGCAAAGGCATCGGCGAGACGGCGCGTCACCAGCGCGTCGAAGGGCGCGGCGATGGTGGTGTGGGCGAGGTTACGCTCGGCATTGTCGAGGGCGACGCGGCGCAGCCGGTATTCGATTTCGGATTGCTCGAAGGCCGCCGTCGAGATCGACTCGCGGGCGACGAGCTCGCGCTTGCGCTCGATGTCGCGCGCGGCGAGATCGTATTGCAATTGCGCCTCGCGCAGCGCCAGCGCGTAATCATCGGGCTCCAGCATCGCGATCGTGTCGCCCTCGGCGACCCGCGCGCCCTCCCGCACCGGGATATCCGCGATGCGCCCGCCCACCTGGAAGGAGAGATCGACCGTCGAGACCGCATCGATCCGCCCGACGAAGCGCCGCGCGGTCAGATCCTCCGTCTCCCCCGCCGTAATCAGCCGCACGGGCCGGATCAGCTCCGCCTCCTCGATCGCAGCCCCCTCCTGGCAGGCGGCGAGCCCGAGGGTAGCAAGGGCGAGAAACGTGAAGGCGAAGGTGCGCCGGAAGCGGCGCGGGAAGCCGTGCAGGGAGCGGCGCGCGTGGTCATCCAGGGTGTTGCCGTCAGTCGTTGTCATCGCGGGCCTCCTGCGCGCACGTATTATAAGGCGCGTCCGTTGCCAAAGCCTTGCCGGGCCGAACCGGCGCATCCGGCTCCTCCGCCATGGCGGCAAGGCGCGCGAACAGGCGCGTGCGCTGCGCCGCGTCATAAGGGGCGATGCCGAGGATGTGGTGAAACATCAGCCCGTCCGCTGCCGCGCAGAGCAGGAAGGCACGGTCCGGATCGGCACATTCCGCCGCGAGCTGATCGAGATGCACGCCGATGGAAGAGCGCAAGGGCGCAAGCAGATCCGGATTCTGCGCCCCGGCGGCGAGGATCGCCATGGCGACCGGGCGCTCGACGTCGCACATGCACGAACACGCCGCGATCATGGCGCGCAGCGACGGGTTCAGCCCGCCGGCATATTCCGCCCGCCGCCGCGCGATCCCGGCCTCGAATTCCGCGATCAGCCGCTCCAGCATGCCGGCGATCAGCGCATCCTTGCCGGGAAAGTGATAGAGCACCCCGCCCTTGCTCACCCCCGCCTCGCGCGCCACCGCATCCAGCGTGACATGCCCCGCCCCGTCCCGCGCCGCGACGCGCTGCGCCGCATCGAGAATTCCATCCCGCGCTGTGCCAGATTGCTGCATGCGTTTGCGCCTTTGGTCTTCGTCCGGCTCGGCGGGTGATGCGCCGGGATGATGATTCGCCCGGTGATTCGCGATTTGCGCGCGATACGCGTCGGCGACCCGACGGACTATACCGACCGGACGGTATAGTGCGACAGCAGATAACCTGGGTGAGCGGTCCTGGCAAGGGGAAACACGCCGGTTTTTACGGCGGTGCAGCGAAGATTTGGTTTACGCCGGTGGGG
>NZ_DATGCW010000319.1:0-5247 GCF_035311605.1 Saliniramus sp. | reverse complement strand
ATTCTCCGGCGGTGGCATCAGCGGCACGTCGAGCGCCATGGCGCGGTCGCCGCGCAGAATGTCGATACGCGCCAATCCTTCGACACCCGCGAGGGCGAAGCGATAGCCGAAAGCATCCGGATCGTTGATCCGGCGCCCCTCGACGGCGCGGATGATATCGCCCCGGCGCAGCCCGGCGCGGTCGGCGGGGCTGTCATCAAGGACATTCGTGACGAGCACGCCGGAGGGCCGGGCGAGGCCGACACTCTCGGCAATGTCGGGGGTGACCTCCTGTACCGAGGCGCCGAGCCAGGGGCGGCGTACGCGCTCGGCACCGATGCGAGCCGACTCCACCACCGCATGCACCATCGCCGCAGGAATGGCGAAGCCGATGCCGTGGCTGCCGCCGGAACGCGAATAGATCGCCGTGTTGATGCCCACGACCCGTCCGTTCATGTCGAGCAGGGCTCCGCCGGAATTGCCGGGATTGATCGCCGCATCGGTCTGGATGAAGAACTGGTAATCGCTGATCCCGACCTGGGTGCGCGCCAGAGCCGAGACGATGCCCTGCGTCACCGTCTGGCCGACGCCGAACGGGTTGCCGATGGCGAGCACGATATCGCCGACTTCGAGTGTCTCGGAATCGCCCAGCTCGAGAGCCGGAAAGCGCTCTTCGGACACGATCTGCAACATGGCGAGATCGCTGCGCGGATCGCGCAGGACGACCTCGGCGTCGAATTCGCGCCGATCAACGAGAGCCACGCGCAACTCCGTCATGCCCTCGACAACATGGTAGTTGGTCACCACCAGTCCTGCTTCATCGACGATGACGCCGGAGCCGAGGGAGCGCTCGATCCGCTCGCGCGGCATGGCGCCGAAGCCGTCGCTGCCGAAGAAGCGCTCGAAGAAATCCTCCATATGGTCGCGCGGGCGCTCGCTGACGCGGGCCCCGTGCACATTGACCACCGCCCCGGCAGCTTCGCGTACGAGCGGCGCATAGGAGAGTTTCACTTGCGCGTCGCTCTCGGGCACGACGCGGCTTTGTGCGACGGCATGATCAGGCGTTGCTACGCAGGTCACCAGCGCGACGAAGGCGGCGAGCAGGATCGCGAGCGGAGCGCGATCGTGGCGGGCGGATTCTGATGGCATCTGGGTCACGTCCGGCTCCGGCTCTGACAATGTCGAAAAGGAAAGACGAATCGCATCATCCGAATGTCGCATAGTGGGAGCCGCAGGGGGAGGGGGCAAGCCGGTGCGCGGCAGCATGGCAGCCGGATCACTCTGGAGGCATGCATTTTTTGAGCATGGGTTTTGCGCAAGCGCATGGCCTGTCAAATGTCCCATTAATTTTCATTAAATTTTTTTCGGCTTAAATCCTTCTCAACGAAAGGGATAGCAAAAGACATGAAAGCATCCCTCGGTAGAACAGGAAGTCAGATCCATGAAAATCGAGAAGACCGGTATCGCCGCCAAACTGGCGGTCGCCTTTGCCTTCGTGCTCGCCCTTATGGCGGGGCTTGCCTGGATCTCCGTGGCGGAAGTCGGCAACCTCAACCGCAACCTAGCGGAGATCAACAACGTCAATGCCGTCCTGCAGCGGCATGCCATCAATTACCGCGGCAGCGTGCATGACCGCGCGATCGCCATCCGCGATGTCGTGCTCTACGAGGATGCGGGGGCGCAACGCGAGCAGGTTGCCCTGATTGATGAACTTGCACAATTCTATGCCGAGAACGAGCGGGCCATGGACGGGCTCGTCGCCGAAATCGGTTTGTCTGATGCCGGAAAAGCCATGCTCGCCGATATCGACGCGATCCAGGCGCAGACGAACCCGCTCGTCGACGAAATCGTCAACCTGCAACGGGCTGGCAATGGAGAGACGGCGCATGACCTCTTGATGACGCAGGCCAGCGGTCTCTTCGTCGACTGGCTCGCTGCGATTAACCGCTTCATCGATTATCAGGAGGCGCAAAGCCAGGCTGTGGGTGCCGAGGTGACGCGTTCTGCCGAGGGCTTCTCAACCCTCGTTCTGGGTGCGCTCGCGCTGGCGATCGTGCTCTCCATTGCCGCCGGCACTCTGGTGGCGCGCTCGGTGATCAAGCCGGTGCAGGGGCTCACGGCGACACTGGAGCGCATGGCGGGCGGTGAACTCGACGCGACGGTTCCGGGCGTGGATCGCCGTGACGAGGTGGGCGCCATTGCCAAGGCGCTGGTCGGGTTCCGTGATGCGCTCGGACGGCGCAAGGCGGAGGAAGCGCAGCGCAATGCGGAGCAGACCGAAGCCGAGAAGCAGACGGCCATGGCCCGGCTGGCGGACGAGTTCGAAACCACGGTGGGCGGTCTCGTGCGTGAGCTGTCGAAATCCTCCGGCACGCTGAAATCGACGGCGCGTTCGCTGTCCTCCACGGCGGAAGAGACCAACATGCAATCGGCTTCGGTCGCGTCCGCCGCCGAGCAGACGGCTGCGAACGTCCAGGCCGTCGCCACGGCGACCGAGCAACTCGCGGCCTCCGCACAGGAAATCGGCTCGCAGGTTTCGCAGACCGCGACCAAGTCGGCTGCGGCGGTCGAGCAGGCGCGTGAGACCAACGAACTCGTCTCCGAGCTCTCCGACTCGGCCCTGAAGATCGGCGAGGTCATCGCCATGATCCGGGCCATCGCCGAGCAGACCAATCTGCTCGCGCTCAATGCCACGATCGAGGCGGCCCGCGCCGGTGAGGCCGGAAAGGGCTTCGCGGTGGTCGCAGCCGAAGTGAAGGGGCTCGCCGACCAGACGGCCAAGGCGACGGACCAGATCGCGACGCAAATCACGGGCATGCAGGGGATTTCGGAGAAATCCGTGGCGGCGATCGCAGCGATCGCCCATCAGATCGAGGAAATGTCCTCGCTGACCGGTTCTGTCGCGGCGGCTGTGGAAGAACAGCAGGCGGCGACCGGCGAGATCGCGCGCAACGTGTCGGAAGCGGCGCGCGGCACGCAGGAGGCCACGGGCAACATCACTCAGGTTCGCGAGGCCTCCAGCCAGACGGCGACGGCTTCCGAGCAGTTGCTCACCTCCGCGAATGCGCTCTCGGAAAATGCCGGCAGCCTGGAGGCGGAAGTCTCGCAGTTCCTCCAGCGCGTGCGCGCTGGCTGAAATCCCTGACTTAAAAAAACAGCCGGTTTACCGCCCGCGATACGAATGTGTCGCGGGCGGCTTGATTGAAATCGATTTTCAACCAAACAAAGACTGCACCCCTTCTGTTTCTGTCGCCTCGACCGGATTTCATACTTCTGGTGACTGAACCAGCCTGGACAGGGTGATACTTTCATATGAAATTGAATGAATCTGGTCGTCACAGTAGCGTCTTACAAAAAGACATGGTGAATTTCCTTTTGGCAATACCGTCCCGAAATTCCGATTAAGCGAAGATAAACAGTCTCAGTGTACGTTTGACTTTAGGGAACGCATCACGGTAGCAGCAAAGACAAAGCGCAATCTGAGATATGTTTCTGTCGTTAAGCAGGTCTCTGAACCTGTACGGATGCAGGAAGGATTACTGTCATGGCTTTGCGCCCTGTCGATGAATCAGTACTTTCATCGGAAACGCGCCTTCGTCTGGAGAACGAACGGCTGGCAGTCCTGTCCCGTTACGATCTTTCCAATGGTGGATCGGAGGCGGACTTTGATCATATCGCCCGACTGGCCGCGCATCTGTTCAATGCGCCGATCGCTGCCGTCACTCTCGTCGGCGCCTGCGAACAGGCCTTCACGGGATGCCACGGCCTCGCAATCGCGCAAACACCCCGCGATGTCTCCTTTTGCCAAACCGATATCCTCACCAGTCGTGACGTCCTCGTCATCGAGGATACGACGCGCGACCCGCGCTTTGCCGAAAATCCTTTCGTAACCGGCGAGCCGCACCTGCGCTTTTACGCTGGCGCACCGCTGGTGACCCATGATGATCATGTGCTGGGACGGGTCTGCATCATCGATACGAAGCCGCGACCGCCCCTCGATGAGCGCGAAAAGACATTGCTCGCTGATCTGGCCACGCTTGCCATGGACCGGCTGGAGCGTCGCCGCGAGGAACGGCGCCGGGCTCAGACCGAGCATCGTCACGCATCTTTCGCCAGCAGCTCTCCGAATGCGGTGATCTGCACCAACGGCTCCGGCATCATCACCGAGTGGAATGCCGGTGCGACTGCGATGTTCGGCTATGATGCCGATGACGCGATCGGGCAAAGCCTTGATATCATCATCCCCGAAGAGATGCGGGCGGCGCATCATGCCGGCATGGAGCGCAATCTGCGCGGTGAATCGGCAGGCATCGTGGGGAATACGGTTGAATTGCCAGCCATGCGTCGGGACGGTTCACGGTTTCCGGCGGAGATCAGCGTCGCGCGTTGGGAAGAAGACGGCGCGAAGGCATTCGGTGCAATCATCAAGGACGCCACACAACGCAAGCAGGCCGAGGATCAACTCTACCGGCTCGCGCATTTCGACCCGCTCACCCGTATCGGCAACCGGACCCTGTTCCAGAAGGATATTCGCGAAGCCCTCGCGGCGCGCGCCCGTGGCGCATTGCTCCTGATTGATCTTGACGGGTTCAAACTCGTGAATGATTGCTACGGCCATCTCACCGGTGATGCCCTCCTGCGCGTGGCGGCGCAGCGTGTCCAGACGACCGCCTTCGCAACGGGTGGTGTATATCGCCTCGGCGGTGACGAGTTTGGTGTGATCATTCGCGACACCGACAGCAATGGCGCTGAAGACGTTGCATCGTGGATCATCGACACGCTGGCCGAGCCCTTCGAGGTTGGCGGGCATGTCCTGAGGCTGGGCGCCTGTGTCGGGATCGTTGCGTTTTCCGGAAACGATCCCGACACGCTTCTCGGCAATGCCGATCTCGCCCTCTATGAAGCAAAGAGCCTTGGACCGGGGCACAAGCTTGTCTATACGGAAGATCTGCGCGCGAAACTCGAGTCCCGTCAAGAATTGCGCACGGCTCTCCACGTCGCCCACGAAGAGGAACAATTCACCGTATTCCTGCAGCCCCAGGTCGATCTCGAAACCGGTGCGCTGACCGGGGTCGAGGCGCTCTTGCGCTGGCAGCATCCCGAGCGTGGATTACTGGCTCCGGGCGCTTTCATCGCGGAACTTGAAAATACGCCGATCGCGGCGGATGTCGGCAACCGGGTGCTCGTGCAGGCCTGCCGGGACGCGATGCGTCTGCGTCAGCGCCATGGTCGCGACATCCGAATCGGCGTCAATCTCTTTACCGCCCA
>NZ_DATGCW010000318.1:0-11288 GCF_035311605.1 Saliniramus sp. | reverse complement strand
TGAGGCCGGGTTTCGCGGTTGGTTTCCGAGACAGTCAGATTGCGTCCGACCCGGTCTCGCCGGTGCGGATGCGGATCGCCTCCTCGACGGCAGATACAAAAATCTTGCCATCCCCGATACGACCCGTCTGGGCAGCCTTGCGAATGGCGTCGACGGCCTTCTCGACGAGGTCGTCGCTGCATACGATTTCCAGCTTCACCTTGGGCAGGAAATCGACCACGTATTCGGCGCCGCGATAAAGCTCCGTATGGCCTTTCTGACGCCCGAAACCCTTGGCCTCGATGACGGTGATACCCTGCAGGCCGACGTCCTGAAGAGCTTCCTTCACCTCGTCGAGCTTGAACGGTTTGATGATCGCTTCGATCTTTCGCATGTGAAGCCGCCTTTTGCCGCGCGGTTGTCGTTCTTTGAACACCACGGTGATACCATCTTAACGACACCCCTGCCACGGCTCCGATAGGGAACCCGCTGCAGACATGCCCATTTGCGCAGCGATGTTTGCATAAAATTTATGCATTCGCCACTTCTTCAGACGATTTGCGCCGTAATGTTGGGCCGTGGCCGTTCACACGCCGTCCTCGTCGCGCGATTCCGCATTGCTACGCAGAAAGAGATGGGGGATGCCTGTCCTCCAGGAGGTGAGCCATGAACCATCATCGTATTCTCGCCGTCGCCCAGATGCGCGAAGCGGACCGGCTCACGATCGCTTCCGGCGTGTCGGGCATGTCGCTGATGGAGAGCGCCGGCGCAGGCGTGGCGCAGGCCGCACGCGCCATGCTTGCGCCGACGGGGCGGGTGGTGATTCTCTGCGGGCCGGGCAATAACGGCGGTGACGGTTTCATTGCCGCGCGCCGCCTAGCCGAGGACGGCTACCGGGTGACGCTCGGCCTCGTCGGCCCGCGTGAAGCGCTTTCCGGCGATGCGGGTGCTGCGGCGGCGCTGTATGACGGGCCCGCCATTCCGCTTGAGGAGATCACTTGCGATGAGGCCGATCTGGTCATCGACGCGCTGTTCGGTACCGGTCTGGCGCGTGGTCTGGAAGGCGCGGTCGCGGCCTGTATCGCGCGCGTCGCACAAAGCGGCGTGCCGGTTCTCGCTGTGGATATCCCGTCGGGCATCGATGGTGATTCGGGTACCGTTCGCGGTGTCACGCTCCCCGCCACGCGCACCGTCACCTTCGCCGCACGCAAGCCGGGGCACCTGCTGCTGCCGGGGCGTGATCTTTGCGGTGTGGTGAGCGTCGTCGATATCGGTATTCCCGATGCCACGCGCGACGGTTTCGCGCCCGCGCTCTTCGCCAACGAGCCCGCCCTGTGGCGCACTATGCTGCCGCACCCCAAAGCGGATACCCATAAATACCAGCGCGGGCATGGCCTCGTGCTTTCCGGCGAGATGCACCGCACCGGCGCGGCGCGTCTCGCAGCGCGCGGGGCGTTGCGCAGCGGTGCCGGTGCCGTGACGCTCGCCTCGCCGCGGGTCGCTCTCGCGGTCAATGCCGCGCATCTCACCGCGATCATGCTCGCCCCCTGCGATACGCCGGAGGAACTCGGGGCGTTGCTTGAAGATCTGCGTTTCACGGCAGTGGCGCTCGGCCCCGGTTACGGGGTGGGCGAGGCGACGCGCGCCATGGTCAAGGCGGCGGCGCGGGCGGGCAGGGGACTGGTGCTGGATGCCGATGCGCTGACCTCCTTCGCCGGCGAGGCCTATACGCTGGGCATGATCGCAACCGCCGCGCGCGCCTGCGTGCTCACGCCGCATGAGGGCGAGATGCGCCGTCTGTTCGAATCGGCGGAAGGCGTGCTCGATGCGCCCAACCGCTGGCAGGCGGCCCTGCGCGCCGCCGAGATCGCCCGCTCGGTAATGATTTGCAAGGGCGGCGACACGATCGTCGCGAGCCCCGACGGACGCGCCGCGATCCTCGCCGAGACGACCCCCTATCTCGCCACAGCCGGCTCCGGCGACGTGCTCACCGGCATCGTCACCGGCCTGCTCACGCAAGGCATGCCCGCTTTCGAAGCCGCCTGCGCCGCCGTCTGGCTCCACGCGCGCGCCGGTATCGCCTACGGCCCGGGCCTGATCGCGGAGGATCTGAGCGAGGCGCTGCCGGGCGTGTTGCGGGGGATGTGAGAGAGCGTGCCGCACCGGCCGTATGGGTTGCCATATGGCATGATCGGCTGCAGCGAAGGGTGACAGCGTCTGATCCGACCCAGGCGGTTCGGATGATGCCTCGAACGCCGCTTCGAGTGGAATGGGCAGCCAGGATTCAGTAATTCAAGGTAGTCATCAAGGTGATATCTTTAATATAGGACAGCATCAGTGATACGGGCTTCTGCCGTGGCGGGGCAAATCCCGTATGGCAGAGTAAAAGGGGGGGCAACATGAGAGCGCTGATCATCACCCCTCGCTTGCATGGCCCTTGGAGCTTGCAACAATATCATTCATGCAACGCTGCCATCATCCGAAATCATCAAACTTGCCAATCGTCCTTACTTCCCTCACGAAGACGATCCAGGCTTGCGTCATGATCCAAGTGGAAACGTCTTGCGAGAAAGACAAAGCGGCGATCATGCCGGCGCTGGAACGTTATGGCTACAATGTGCGGTACAGGGGCTGCGCGGACTGGGGCCGTTTCTGAGAAGATCAGCTGCAAATATCAAGCCCGTACACTTTCATTCATCTCGATATGTGGGTGGAAATGACCCAATTTTCCAATATCTTCGACGCCGATCCCAAAGGTCTTTTCGGTATAGGCTTTACACCGATGGAAAACGGTAGAACCGATCTGTTTTTCATCACGACCGAGCGCCTGGCACTCGCAGAGAATGAGATAAGAGAGAATATGGGTGCTTTTGTCAAAACAATGCGAAAAATTTCCATCGTTTTCAAGAATGATACGGATGACGGGATTGGCTTTGAATTCAGCCCGGCTCACGTCGACGGGGCAGAAACATCCCGGGGAGACCGGATTACCGTTCCGGGCAATGCTTCGATAACTGTCGTACCGTTCGATGACCATGTCGAAGAACTGGTCGGCGATAATCCGGAAAAACTCGCCTCGATTATTGTTTCGAGATGATCGGCTCCGCTTCCGCGTGATGAAGCGCAGGTGGGGCGATGAAGCGCGCGGGGCTATCCGCCATTTGCTGGCGGGATGGTGGGCGCTGCACACATGATCGGTACGACAGGCCTCCATGCGGGCGCTTCAGCGGACCGGTGGTTCTTCAGGTGTTACGCGGGCTGTGATCGCTCCGAAACCGCTCAGGACAGATGATGCCCGCGCGCCATCTGTTCTTCGTTCGCCACCAGGGCCAGCATGATGGCGGCGGCCAGCAGACGGTTTGGCGCCTGTCGCGCGGCGCGGCTGAGGCGCGGCGTCGAACTGCGCGTGCACAATGTTTCGATACAGGTGGTACGGTGACGCGTGCTCGTCACGATTACCCGAGCCGGGCTGGTCCGGATCCCGGATCCAACATAACGCCATGCATGCCTGCCAATTTTTGATTGTGAAAATGGCATGAGGATTGCGCTGGATCGATTCAGGTTTTGGTAATGTTTCGGTTCTGCGCGGGGCTGTGCTAAACTGGAACAAAGTACAGGAGTATCCGGCCATGCTTCATCTTCTCTTGAGTGCTTGCGGCATCGCGATCATTGCCACCGTGCTGGTTCAGAACGAAGCGCCAATCGCCTTCACCGCGCTCTCGATCGGCTTCGCTTTCATCGTGGCGATCATCTACAATCTGCTTACGGATGCCTGAAGCGATTGTGTCGTTTCGTTCGGCGCGGGTTGCGCAATGTGCAACTTTTTTGATGCATGGCGTTTCAACCGTGATATAGAGCCGCGAAACCGGAGAGCGGGGCGCAGGTGGAGCGTGCGCGGGCGTGGCGGAATTGGTAGACGCGCTGGATTTAGGTTCCAGTGACGCAAGTCGTGGGGGTTCAAATCCCTCCGCCCGCACCATTGTCGCCACGAATGCGCCGTATCTCCGGGCTGCTCCTTTCGTCGGCTCGTCCGACGTGCTAGGGGCTCGCTCCGGTGCAGGCGTCGCCCGCATCGGCTCACGAGGTTAGAAAACGGATTTTTGAAGATGCAGGTGACGGAGACGCTGTCGCAGGGTTTGAAGCGGGAATTCCAGGTGGTTCTGCCAGCCTCGGAGCTGGAGGAGCGGCTGACCAGCGAGCTCTCTTCCCTGAAGGATCGTGTGCGGATTAACGGATTTCGCCCGGGCAAGGTTCCGGTGGCGCATCTGCGCCGGCTCTATGGCCGCTCGGTCATGGCCGAGATGGTGCAGACGCTGGTGGGCGAGGCCGAGCGCAAGATCGTGGATGAGAATGCGCTGAAGCCGGCCGGCCAGCCGCGCTACGAGTTCCCTGAAGACAAGGAAGAGATGGAAAAGGCGCTCGACGCCAAGGCCGATCTCTCCTTCAAGGTCGCCCTGGAAATCCTGCCGCAATTCGAGCTCGCCGACATGTCGGACATCACGGTGCGCAAGCCCGTGACCGAGGTGACCGACACGGAAGTTGACGAAACGCTGCAGCGAATGGCCGCGCAGAACCGCAGCTTCGACAGCGCCGAAGGGCGCGTGGGGGAAAGCGGTGATCGCGTCATCGTCGATTTCGTCGGCACCATGGACGGTGAGGCCTTCGAGGGCGGTACGGCGCAGGATATCTCCGTCGATCTCGGCTCCAACACCTTTATCCCCGGTTTCGAGGATCAGCTCGTCGGTGTGAAGGCCGGTGACGAGAAGACCGTGACGGTGACCTTCCCGGCCAATTACGGTGCCGAGCACCTCGCCGGCAAGGAGGCGAGCTTTGCCGTCACCGTCAAGGACGTTCAGGCGCCCGCAGAGGCGAAGATCGACGACGAGCTCGCCAAGCAGTTCGGCATGGAATCGCTAGACGCGATGAAGGATGCCATCCGCGAGGCGGTGAAGCGTGATCTCGACGCGCAGTCGCGCCGCAAGGTGAAGAAGGCGCTGCTCGACGCGCTGGACGAGAAATACGATTTCGAACTGCCGCCGAGCCTGGTTGAACAGGAATTCAATGCCGTCTGGTCGCAGGTCATGTCCGATCTGCAGAACAATTCCAAGACCTTCGAGGATGACGGTACGACCGAAGAAGAGGCCAAGGCGGAATATCACAAGATCGCCGAGCGCCGCGTGCGCCTGGGCCTCGTCCTCGCGCAGATCGGCGAGAAGGGTGAAATCCAGGTCACCGACGACGAGGTCACCCAGGGCCTGGTCGAGCGTGTGCGTCAGTACCCCGGCCAGGAAAAGCAGGTCTGGGAATTCTATCAGAAGAACCCGCAGGCCCTTGCCGAGATCCGCGCCCCGATCTTCGAGGAGAAGGTCGTCGACCATATCCTCAACGAGGTGAAGGTCGAGGAGGAGAAGGTTGATCGCGACACGCTCTTCGCCGATGAGGAGGAAGAGGGTGCCGCCGCTTCGGAAGAGAAGCCGAAGGCCAAGGGGGCTTCGAAGAGCAAGGCCAAGTCTGCGGACAAGTCCGAGGAGAAGTCGGAAGACAAGGGTGAGGCGAAAGCCGCATCCAAAGCCAAGAGCAAGTCCGAACCCAAGGCCGAATCGACTGAAGGCGAGGAGGCGGCTCCCGCCAAGAAGCCGCGCGCCAAGGCCAGGAAGGCTGAGGATTGAGGCACTTCCGGACCGAGTGTCATGTTCGGCAACGGTGGTTTCAGTCTGGATTGCGGCCGGTTACGGCCCTAGGTTAGCATTATCTCTGGCCGCGCCCTCATCAGGCGCGGCCTAATTTTCAGGAGCGGTGAGACGATGAGAGATCCGATCGAGGTCTATAACAGCACACTGGTGCCGATGGTGGTGGAGCAATCCAGCCGCGGCGAGCGGTCCTTCGACATTTATTCGCGCCTTTTGCGCGAGCGCATCATTTTCCTGACCGGGCCGGTCGAGGATCACACCGCTTCGCTGGTCGTGGCGCAGCTGCTCTTTCTCGAGGCGGAAAATCCGAAGAAGGAAATCTCCTTCTACATCAACTCGCCCGGCGGCGTGGTTACGTCCGGCCTGTCGATCTACGATACGATGCAGTTCATCCGCTGCCCGATCTCGACGCTCTGCGTCGGCCAGGCAGCGTCGATGGGCTCGCTCCTGCTCTGCGCCGGTGAACCCGGTCAGCGCTTTGCCCTGCCGAATGCCCGAATCATGGTGCATCAGCCCTCCGGCGGCTTTCAGGGACAGGCCACCGACATCCTGATCCATGCCCGCGAAATCGAGGCCCTGAAGCGTCGTCTTAATGAGATCTACGTGAAGCATACCGGTCGCGACATCGCGGCGGTCGAGCAGGCGCTGGAGCGCGACAATTTCATGACGGCCGAGGCTGCGAAGGAATTCGGCCTGATCGACGACGTGATCAGCAAGCGCGCGGAGGCGGAGGGCTGAGGCCCTGATGCCGGAAATATCGTCTCGTCGGACTTATCGCACCACGCCACCGCGACGGTCGGTCTCTGCGCATCGGGGAGAAAACGCTCCCCGGTGCGCTTGACCTATTGCTCAAGGGGGCGCAGCGTGATTGCATCGGAATTCGGCGATTCAAACACCACCATCCGTGGTTCTGCTTTCAGGGCTACATTTTGTTAGTCCGGCGCATATATGGTGAGATAGCCGGTCGTCGAGGCGGATCGGCGCCGGAAATTGGAGAGATAGTATGAGCAAGGCTGGCGGAAACGATTCGAAGAGCACGCTTTATTGCTCGTTCTGCGGCAAGAGCCAGCACGAAGTGCGCAAGCTGATCGCGGGTCCCACGGTTTTCATCTGCGATGAATGTGTGGAGCTGTGCATGGATATCATCCGCGAGGAATCCAAGACCTCGCTGGTCAAGTCCCGGGACGGGGTGCCCACACCGAAGGAGATACGCAACGTCCTCGATGATTACGTGATCGGGCAGAATCACGCCAAGAAGGTGCTTTCCGTCGCGGTGCACAATCATTACAAGCGCCTCGCTCACGCGCAGAAGCATGCCGAGGTTGAGCTGGCCAAGTCCAATATCCTGCTGATCGGTCCGACCGGTTCGGGCAAGACCTTGCTAGCGCAGACGCTGGCGCGCATCCTCGACGTGCCCTTCACCATGGCCGATGCGACGACGCTGACCGAGGCGGGCTATGTCGGTGAGGATGTCGAGAACATTATCCTCAAGCTCCTTCAGGCCTCGGATTACAACGTCGAACGCGCCCAGCGCGGCATCGTCTATATCGACGAGATCGACAAGATCTCCCGCAAGTCCGACAATCCGTCGATCACGCGGGACGTATCGGGTGAAGGTGTGCAGCAGGCCCTGCTCAAGCTGATGGAAGGCACTGTCGCCTCGGTTCCGCCCCAGGGCGGGCGCAAGCATCCGCAGCAGGAATTCCTGCAGGTGGACACGACCAACATCCTCTTTATCTGCGGCGGCGCCTTCGCCGGTCTCGACAAGATCATTTCGAGTCGCGGCAAGGGCACGTCGATCGGTTTCGCAGCGCAGGTTTCGGGGCCTGATGATCGCCGCATGGGCGAAATCTTCCGCGAGGTGGAGCCGGAAGATCTGCTGAAATTCGGGCTCATCCCGGAATTCGTGGGTCGTGTCCCCGTGCTTGCAACGCTGGAGGATCTAGACGAGGCTGCGCTGATCCAGATCCTCAGCGAGCCGAAGAACGCGCTTGTCAAGCAGTATCAGCGCCTGTTCGAAATGGAAGACGTCCAGCTCACCTTCCAGGACGAGGCGCTGAGCCTGATCGCCCGCAAGGCCATCGAACGAAAGACCGGTGCGCGCGGGCTGCGCTCCATCCTCGAGACCATCCTGCTCGATACCATGTACGATCTGCCGGGCATGGAATCAGTCGAACAGGTGGTGATCAGTCCGGAGACGGTGGAAGGCAATGCTGGTCCGCTGATCATCCATGCCGATCGCGGCAACGAGTCGTCCCAGACGGCGAGCGCGTAACGCAGTGCGGCCCGGAAGGCGACGGGCTGCGTTTCGCGGATCGGCCACCGGTTGAAATATCCGGATGCGGACGCCATTTATCGGGTATCCCGTTCGCCATGCTTCGAAGAAGGTGGCGGACTGCAGGCTCTTTGCGAAATTCCCCGCAGGAGCCCGTCCAGCGCGATAGCACATTCCGTGAAAACGGCTGGACGTTCAAAGGCTAAAGGACGTCGTTTAATGACACAGTCGAAAAACCGCACCCCGATCGAGCCTGGCACAGAGGGCGTCTACGCGGTTCTTCCCCTGCGCGATATCGTGGTGTTTCCCCACATGATCGTGCCGCTCTTCGTCGGTCGGGAAAAATCGATCCGCGCGCTGGAGGAGGTGGTCAAGAACGATCAGCACATCGTTCTCGCCACACAGATCAACGCGACGGAAGACGACCCCGCCGCCGACGGCATATACAAGGTCGGCACCATCGCCAGCGTATTGCAGCTGCTGAAGCTGCCCGACGGTACCGTGAAGGTTCTCGTCGAAGGAGCAGGGCGCGCGCGCATAGATGAATACGTGCCGAACGAGGAATATTACGAGGCGAGGATCACGGTCCTTCCCAACGAGATCGGAGACCGGATCGAGGCCGAGGCACTGGCGCGTTCGGTGCTCAATGAGTTCGAGGGCTACGTCAAGCTCAACAAGAAGGTCTCCCCGGAAGTTGTGGCCGCCGTGTCACAGATCGAGGATCCGGCCAAGCTTGCCGATACCGTCGCGTCGCATCTTGCGGTGAAGGTGTCGGAGAAGCAGGAGATCCTTGAGCTTCCCACCGTGGCCGAGCGCCTTGAGCGCGTTCTGGGCCAGATGGAGAGCGAGATCTCCGTTCTGCAGGTCGAGAAGCGGATACGCACCCGCGTCAAGCGCCAGATGGAGAAGACGCAGCGCGAGTATTATCTGAATGAGCAGATGAAGGCCATTCAGAAGGAACTTGGCGACGAGGACGGGCGTGACGAGCTCGGCGAGCTCGAAGAGCGCATCAACAAGACGAAGCTGTCCAAGGAGGCCCGCGAAAAGGCATCGGCCGAGTTGAAGAAGCTGCGTCAGATGTCGCCGATGTCGGCCGAGGCCACGGTCGTGCGCAATTATCTCGACTGGATGCTGGGCATCCCATGGGGCAAGCGCTCCAAGGTCAAGAAGGATCTCAACGCGGCGCAGAACGTCCTCGATACCGATCATTTCGGTCTCGACAAGGTCAAGGAGCGCATCGTCGAGTATCTTGCCGTGCAGCAGCGCGCCAACAAGCTGACCGGTCCGATTCTCTGCCTTGTCGGCCCGCCCGGCGTGGGCAAGACCTCACTTGGCAAGTCGATCGCCCGTGCGACGGGGCGTGAATTCGTGCGCATGTCGCTGGGTGGCGTGCGTGACGAGGCTGAGATCCGCGGTCACCGGCGCACCTATATCGGCTCGCTGCCGGGCAAGATCATCCAGTCGATGCGCAAGGCGAAGACGATCAATCCGCTCATCCTGCTCGACGAGATCGACAAGATGGGCCAGGATTTCCGTGGCGATCCTTCTTCGGCACTGCTGGAAGTACTCGATCCCGAGCAGAATTCCACCTTCGCCGATCACTATCTGGAGGTTGAGTACGATCTGTCGAACGTGATGTTCGTCACTACGGCCAACACGCTCAACATTCCGGCGCCGTTGCTCGACCGTATGGAGACGATCCGCATCGCCGGTTACACCGAGGACGAGAAGCAGGAAATCGCGCGCCGCCACCTGATCCCGCAGGCCATCAAGAAGCATGGGCTCAAGGCCGAGGAATGGGCGATCGACGATAGCGGGCTGCTGCTGCTGATCCGGCGCTACACGCGGGAAGCGGGCGTGCGCAATCTCGAGCGCGAGCTTTCCAACCTCGTGCGCAAGGCCGTCAAGGAGATCCTCACGGAGAAGATCGAGAAGGTCGTCGTCACCGAATCCAACCTGTCCGATTATCTGGGCGCGCCGAAATATCGGTTCGGCGAGGTCGAGGCGGAGGACATGGTCGGCGTCGTCACCGGGCTCGCCTGGACCGAGGTCGGTGGCGAGTTGCTGACGATCGAGGGCGTGATGATGCCCGGCAAGGGCAAGATGACCGTCACCGGTAATCTGCGTGACGTGATGAAGGAATCGATTTCCGCCGCGGCTTCCTATGTGCGTTCGCGGGCCATTGATTTCGGCATTGAGCCGCCATCCTTCGACAAGCGTGATATCCACGTGCACGTGCCGGAGGGCGCCACGCCCAAGGACGGGCCGTCTGCGGGTATCGCCATGGCGACGGCGATCGTGTCGATCCTTACCAGCATTGCCGTGCGGCGCGATATCGCCATGACTGGCGAAGTGACGCTGCGTGGGCGCGTGCTGCCGATCGGCGGCCTCAAGGAGAAGCTGCTCGCGGCCCTGCGTGGCGGCATCAAGAAGGTGCTGATCCCGGAAGAGAACGTGAAGGATCTCGCGGACGTGCCCGCCAACATCAAGGCCGGGCTGGAGATCGTTCCGGTCTCGCGGATGGAGCAGGTGCTTGAGCATGCGCTGGTGCGGATGCCCGAGGCGATCACCTGGGATGAGGCGACGCAGGCCGAGAAGGTCTCGACCGTGGTCGATGATGACAATCCGGGCATGGTCGCGCACTGAGCTGCGTCGGCTGTCCTGATGGAAGCGTATCGGGCGCGCTGTGGACGAATCGTCTGCGGCGCGTTCGCTTTTGCGGTGCAACTTTTGCACCCTGACGGTGCCTGATTGCGACACGATCCCGCCATCCCCCGATTTTCCGGCCCGAAATCCGGATTTCGACTTGCGATCACGCCTCGTTGCGGTATCACCGAAGGCATCGAAATGCCGTCTGGGCAAGGCTTCCGGTCGGTAGATCCAGTTGGAGGAAGATGCGATGAACAAAGGTGAGCTCGTCACCGCCATGTCCGAGAAGACCGGCCTGTCCAAGGCGCAGACCGGCGAAGCTCTGGACGCTGCTCTCGACACCATTCAGGAAGCCCTGTCCAAGGGCGACGAAGTGAAGATCGTCGGTTTCGGCACCTTCGCGGTGGCCCACCGTGCTGCTGGTGAAGCGCGCAACCCGCGCACCGGCGAGAAGGTCCAGGTCCCGGCCAGCAAGACGCCGAAGTTCAAGGCGGGTGCCGGCCTCAAGGATGCCGTCAACAAGTAATCAGATATCGGCGGCATGGATCAGTTGATCCATGCCTGTCGGGACCGGCCGGGGGTGCCCCGGTCGCGTCACGCGCGGAGAATGATCGCATCCCTGCCGGATTGCAGGTTTTGCGGCCTTCGTCACCGGAACGGCCTGCGGTCGCCCGGTTTGCGTTCCCGCTGAAGCG
>NZ_DATGCW010000317.1:0-3802 GCF_035311605.1 Saliniramus sp. | reverse complement strand
ACGAGCCAGCGCTCGCGATCGGGATCGACGCCCAGAGACCGCGCCTCGGTTTCCTCCAGCGCGAGGAGGTTGAGGCGATAACGCAAAGCCCAGAGCATCACCAGACCGACCACCATGCCCGGCACGGCGAGACCGAGGCGGGGCCAGGTCGCGGTCGAGAAGGACCCCATCAGCCAGTAGACGATCGCCGGCAACGACGAATTCGGATCGGCGAGGAATTGCAGCACGGAGACGAGGGCGGCGAAGAACGCGCCCACGATCATGCCGGCGAGAATCACGGTCAAGACCTCGGTGCGCCCGTTGATCCGCGCGAGCAGGCCGACGAGCACGAGGGCGAGCAGGCCGAAGGTGAACGACATCCCCAGCAGCACAACGCCGTGATACCCGAGCAGGATCGCGAGCGCGCCACCGAATGCGCCGCCCTGGCTGATCCCCAGAACCTGCGGGCTGACCAGCGGATTGCGAAACACGCCTTGCAAGGCCGCACCGCCGACTGCCAGCGCTGCGCCCGACAGCGCGGCGAGCAGAACGCGCGGGAGGCGGACGAGTTCGACGATGCGCGCATCCATCGTCTCGGGATGCCCGGTCGGATCAAGGGCCCGCAGCCAGAGGATCTCGATGATGCGCGGCCAGGGCACGTCGAACCGGCCCGCGCCAACCGCATGGAGCATCGCGATCAGCAAACCGATCAGCATGAGCGGGAATGCGCCGAGCGGCAGGGCCCCCGCCCCGATACCCGGCACGACCAGAGCCCGGCTGCTCATCGGGCCGCGAACTGATCGTAATGCGCCATGCCGCCCTGCATCTCCATCCAGAGAATCTTGTCGATATCAGCATCGCTCAATTCGTGATCGTAGAGCACGCGATAGGCGTCGCGCATCTCCGCGCGCAGGTCGTAATCGAACACGTCGGGATGCAGCAGATTGGCCGTCCACATCCAGGTCAGCGGGCTCTCCTGGTTGGGCGGATCCCAGCGATATCCCCCGAGCGGCATCTTGTAGACGCGCCCTGATTGCGCGGCACTGGTCAGCGACAGGATCGGATCGTCGAGGATGCGCGCGAGCGTCAGATCGGCCTCGAAGGAATTGAGGAAGATCACCTCCGGATCCCAGGCGGCGATCTGTTCGACGCTGATATCCGACCAGCCCCCGATCAGGTCATCGGCGGCATTCCGGCCGCCTGCGAGCATGTGATACCAGGCATTGTAATTGTTTTCCGTTCCGGAAGCGCGCAGGTTCTCCTGAGCACGCAGCAGGTAGAGGACCGTGGGGCGCTCGTTCTCAGGGATCGTCGCCGTGCGCGCCGCGATATCGGCCTCGACCGCCGCGCGCCAGTCGATGATCTGTTCGATGCGCTCCGGCCTGCCCATGGCTGTTGCGGCCATGGTCATGTATTCGCGTGTGCGCTCTTCGGTCCCGTACATGATCGTCATCAGATCGAGGCCCGCATTGGTGATCGGATCGACGTAATCCGGCCCGCGTCCGGCCCATTGGATCACGAGATCGGGATTGACCCGGGCCAGCTCCTCGACATTCGGGATGAAGTTCGGCGCCGTGATGTCCGAGGGGATGTCGCGGGCTTCAGGGAATATCCGCCCGAGAATCCCCTCCACGATGGCGGATTTCGCCGTCGGATTCATCCCCACGAGCCGTTCGGTGCGGCCATCGATCGCGATCAGCGTCGAGGCCATCGGAATCGGGATGGAGGCGATCCGCTCCGCCGGGGCGGACAGGGTTACAATGCGCTCTTCGTGATCGGTGAAGCGGATCTCGTCCGCCATGACCGGTGTGATGGCGAACGCACAAAGCGCAGCGAGGGCGAATTTGGTCTTCATGGCGTGTCTCACATCTGTTTCGCGTACCCGTCGAAAATACGCCCGGTCATAATTTGGATCGGGAACGAAGCTCCTGTGAATCATCGAACCAGCCACCGGGCAGAAAGCAGTGATTAGTGATTTATTACTGATAGTCAACAATAAATATTTTTCCATTTATTCATTATTTCAATTCTAAATCAGAATATATCAATTATATTCATTCCAATTTAGACAAATAGGCGAGCAATTATTGTAGAAAACGACCATGAAAACTTTAAACAGCGCGTCATGCCGCTCTCAAGCGACCTGCCGGCGGCTATCTTCCCCTGCGATATTTTCGGTGTGAACACTGGAAACGCAGCCGGGCGGCGCGGCGCGGGCATTGCCGATACGATGAGCACGGTTGGCAGCAGGGTTCCGGGTGCCTCGGCCTGCTCAACCGCGCGCGGCGCGTGAGATTTCGCTGACCCTGTTCGAAGCAACAGCCGCCTTGATCGCCACGACGGCATCCGCATCGAGGCGCAGGCCGAGCTTGCTGCGCCGCCACAGGATGTCGTCGGCGCTGCAAGCATATTCATGGCTGATCAGCCAGCCGATCTCGGCGTCGGTGAGGGTGGCGCCGTAATCGCGCCCGAGATCGTGTTTCGTCCGGGCTTCGCCGAGCAGTGTGAAGGCATCGGTGCCATAGGCGCGTACCAGCCGCAGCGCCCAGTCCGGTGTCAGGAAGCGATATTGCGCGCGCAGCTTTTCGGTCAGGGCCGCGACTCCATCGACGGGAAAGTCGCCGCCCGGCAGCGCAACACCCGCCGTCCAGGCCGGGCCCGCCTGCGGGTAGTGCGGCACGAGCTTGTGCAGCGCGGCTTCGGCGAGCTTGCGATAGGTGGTGATCTTGCCGCCGAAGACATTGAGCAGGACCGGGCCCTGCGCGTCCAGTGAGAGCACGTAGTCCCGCGTCGCCGCTGTCGCCGATCTGGCGCCGTCGTCGTAGAGCGGGCGCACACCGGAATAGGTCCACACGATGTCGTCGCGGGTGACGGGCTTTTCGAAATATTCCGAGGCGAAGGCGCACAGGTAATCCTGCTCTTCCGGCGTGCATCGCGCCTGCGAAGGATCACCCTCATGCTCCTGATCGGTGGTGCCGATCAGGGTGAAATCGCGCTCATAGGGGATGGCGAAGATGATGCGCCCGTCCCGGCCCTGGAAGAAATAGCATTTGTCGTGATCGAACAGCCGCCGCGTCACGATATGACTGCCGCGCACCAGCCGCACCCGCTCGCGGGTCGCGATGCCGAGCTGCTCGCCGATGATGCGCCCGGCCCACGGCCCGCCGGCATTGACGAGGCCGCGCGCGCTGATCGTCTCGTGGGTCCCGTCGTCATGTTCGAGATGCACCCGCCACAGCTCCGCCCCGCGCTCCGCCGAGACGACGCGGGTGCGGGTCATGATCCGCGCGCCCCGCATCTGCGCATCGCGGGCATTGAGAACGACGAGGCGCGAATCCTCGACCCAGACATCGGAATAGGCATAGGCACGGGTGAAGCGCGCCTGCAAGGGTTTGCCGGCGGGCGCACGCGTTAGATCAACCGCGCGCGTCGGCGGCAGCAGCTTGCGGCCGCCCATGTGATCGTAGAGAAACAATCCAAGCCGGATCAGCCAGGCCGGGCGCCGTCCCTTCAACCAGGGCATGAAGCCGGCCAGAAGCCGCGATGCGGGTGTCGTCGAATCGAAACGCATACCCTTGTGGAACGGCAGCACGAAGCGCATTGGCCAGGCGATATGGGGCATCGCCCGCAGCAGTGTCTCGCGCTCGATCAGCGCCTCGCGCACCAGACGGAATTCGAAATATTCGAGATAGCGCAGACCGCCATGGAACAGCTTGGTGGAGGAGGATGATGTTGCCTGGGCCAGATCACCCTGCTCGGCCAGCGCGACCGATAATCCGCGCCCGCTCGCATCACGCGCAATGCCGCAGCCATTGATGCCGCC
>NZ_DATGCW010000316.1:0-2929 GCF_035311605.1 Saliniramus sp. | reverse complement strand
CGAGGCCGGTGTCGCGCCGCTGATGCGCCCCAAGGGCTGGATCAAGGCCGCACGCAGCCAGGCCCGGCTCGACGCCGAGGCGGCCGAGGCCGAGCGCTTCGCCCGCGATTACGGGATCAGCTATGATCTGCTCGACCAGGCCGCACTGAAGGAGCGCGAGCCGCATTTGAGCGACCGCGTCATCGGCGCAATCCATCTGCGTGATCCCAATACCAGCCCCGATCCCGGCGGTCTGACCAAGGCTTACGCCGATCTGTTCGTGCGCAAGGGCGGGCGTTTCATCAATGGCGATGCGCGCTCGCTCGAAGCGCAGGGCGGCAGCGGCAAGGCGGGATGGCGCATCACCACCGGGGAAGGCGAGATCTCCGCCGATCACGTGGTCGTCGCCATGGGCGCCTGGTCGAACGATATCTACGAGCGGCTCGGCTACCGCATGCCGCTGGCAGCCAAACGCGGCTATCACCTGCATTACGCCGCCGAGGGCAACGCCGTCCTGAATCATCCGGTGCTCGATGTCGATGCGGGCGTGGTACTTGCCCCGATGAACAAGGGCATCCGGCTCACGACCGGGATCGAGTTTGCCCCGCGCGATGCGCCGAAGAGCCCGATCCAGATCGCGCGCTGCGAGCCGCTTGCGAAGGAGATCTTCCCGCTCGGCCAGCCGAACGAGCCGGAACCGTGGATGGGATTGCGACCGTGCTTCCCCGACATGCGCCCCGTCATCGGGCCCGCCCCACGCCATGACGGGATCTGGTTCGCCTTTGGCCATAACCATCACGGCTTCTCGCTGGGGCCGGTCACCGGGCGGATTCTCGCCGAGATGATGACGGGCGAGACGCCGGCGGTAGAAATGGGCTGGTTCCGCGCCGATCGATTCTGAGAGTTTACGCTGGGTCGCCATGCGTGGGGCGCGCATCTGCCGTTGCGACGAAAGCGCTTCTCGGCGCACCTCTCGCATGGTTTGTTGGTGGTGGTTTTCCTCTCCCGGCCCGTATCCCGTGCAGCCCGTCATCGGCATCCTTCTGAAGATCTTCTCGGCCTTCGCCTTCACGCTGATGGCGGCGACGATCAAGTTCGTCAGCGATGCCTACCCGGTCGGGCAGTTGATCTTCTTCCGCTCCGCCTTCGCGCTTATCCCGCTGATGCTCTGGCTCGCCTGGAGCGACGTGATGGTGAACGCGGTGCGCACGCATAACCTGAAGGGCCATCTTCTGCGCAGCATCATCGGCGTGACCGGGATGTTCTGCGGATTCGCCGCGCTGAGCTATCTTCCGCTCTCCGATGCCGTGGCGATCGGTTACGCCGCGCCGCTGATCGTGGTGGTGCTCGCGGCGCTCGTTCTCAAGGAAACCGTGCGCGCCTATCGCTGGAGCGCGGTCAGTATCGGTTTCATCGGTGTGATCCTGATGCTGACGCCGCAATTCGGCGTGGTCGATAGCGCCGTCGGCAACGAGAGCCGGGCGCTGGGCGCGACCTTCGCGGTGTTTGCCGCCCTGTGCACTGCCGCAGCGACGATCCAGGTCCGCCGCCTCACAGCGACAGAGCGCACCGGCGCCATCGTCTTCTATTTCTCGGTCTTCTCCACCCTGATCGGCCTCGCGACGATCTTTTTCGGCTGGAACATGCCGGGCCTTGCCGATTTCGGCATTCTCATGGTGATCGGCATTCTGGGCGGAATCGGCCAGATCCTGCTCACCCAGAGCTATCGCTTCGGCGATGCCTCGCTGATCGCGCCGTTCGAATACACCACCATGATCTGGGCGCTGCTGCTCGGCTGGTTCGTCTTCGGCGACTGGCCGCAGGCGATCGTGCTCGCCGGTGCCGCCATCGTCATCGCAGCCGGCATTTTCGTGATCTGGCGCGAACACCGTCTCGGGCTTGCCCGGAAGAAGGCGGCGGAAATGGCTTCGAAGCGGGCCATCTGAGGCGTATTTGCCCTGGCGTGAGCGCCCGGCATCAAGCGAGTGCCGCAGCGACGCCCGGGCATGGACCGCGTTGGCGTGACGGCGTCGTATGCGTTTTTGCCAACCGGCGGAAAGCGGCTTTCTCACACACAGGGCTCGCTCACAAACAGGGCTCGCGCGGCACCGGATGATGTCCGGCATGCCGGAAATTCCAGCAATCAGGAATACATCACAAGAGAAAATAATTACTCTTAGTTATCGACGCGATCAAATCGCAACAGCTGTAGACGCTACGGAACCGTATAAATACGTAGCCCGAAAGCTCATCTCAGAATGTGATCCTTTCAACAAAACACCGTTTCCAGGATAGAAATTTTCTTCCTGAATCCAGAGTTTTGCCTGCTCGGCTCCGATCAGTTTGGGAGCGATTTGCATTCACTTCTATGATGAAGCGTACCGACCATGGCGCTTGACGACGCTTGTCATCCAAGTGTCATTTAGGCCGTCTATACGGACGCTGCTTCACAGAGATCGCGACACGATCGAAGCGAACTGCATTCCGACAAGGAGTAGACCCGTGAAATTCACCACCCTTACCAGCGCGATTGCCCTCGCGACCGCCGGCATCATGGTTGTCGGCGCCGCCCAGGCCCAGACGCGCGACCAGATTCGCATCGTCGGCTCTTCGACCGTCTTCCCCTACAGCCAGGCGGCTGCCGAAGAATATGCCAACGTCACCGGCAACCCTGCTCCGGTTGTCGAATCCACTGGCACGGGCGGCGGCATGCAGATCTTCTGCGAAGGCATAGGCCCCAACACGGCGGATCTGACGGGCGCGTCGCGCGCCATGAAGGAATCCGAGTGGGCGCTCTGCCAGGAGAACGGCGTCACTGAAGTCACCGAAGCCCAGATCGGCTCGGATGGCCTCTCGATCGCCCAGTCCGTGGATGGCGAGAGCTTTGGCGTCTCACTGGCTCAGATATTCCAGGCGCTGGCCGCCGAAGTCGCCGTGGACGGCGAGATCG
>NZ_DATGCW010000315.1:0-8723 GCF_035311605.1 Saliniramus sp. | reverse complement strand
ATCCGCGTAACATGCGACCGCACCAGGTCGGCCAAGGATGACGCTGCGGCGGAGCTGTACGATCCGGTTTTGTATCAAATTGGAATCATCTCCAGAAATCCTGTCATACAAGGGGGCGCGCGAAACAGAATTGTTTCAATATAAATCATGTAATTGTCCCAAGTTAGAAGAATTAATCTCGTTTTGACAGGCTATAATATAGTTTTTGAAAAATTAATTCAGAATATTGTCGTGATTTTTTGAGATTTTATATCAGACTCATGTTTTGAATAAGATTTTTCGTAAGAAATTACTGGCCTTCTGGACGTGTTGAAGGCAGCAAGTCTTCTGCTCTGGAACAAGTCTTCCGCAAAGTACTTGATCCAGGAAATGAAATAGATCTACGGAGAATGAACATGTCCAAGCTCATCAATCGTTTCGTCAACGACGAATCCGGCTCCACCGCAATCGAATATGGTCTGATTGCATCGCTTGTTGCGGTCGCGATCATTGCCGCCGTCGGTGCCGTTGGAGATAATCTCAGCACTACCTTCGGCAATGTCGCAGATTCCTTGAACTGATCACAGATTTTCTGGTTCGGCGCTGCGGCGAATGCGCAGCCCCTTCGTCGCGCGCCGGCGTGAAGTCTGCAAGGAGTACTGCCATGTCACTGTTATGGAGGCGTTTTTGCGAGGATGACGGCGGCGCAACGGCAATTGAGTATGCGCTGCTCGCAGCAATGGTTGCAGTCCCTCTCATCCTCTCCCTGATGTGGCTACGCAACCGCGTTGAAGGCGTGTTTCTGCAACTCGCAATGCTGTTGCGTTGACCAGGTCCGGTCTGCGCGAAACAACGCGCAGACCCCTCCATGACATGTATGTCGCGTGAATTCAGCATTGAAACGACGGGGTCGAGGTGTAAAATTGAGGAATATCTTCTGGCGAGGCTTCTTGGCAATGGAGCGTCAGGAAATACCGGAATGGCTGAGCTGGGCGCTCACGCTGATTCTGATACCGGCCTTCCTGATTTTTCTCGCAGCAATCTACATCATCACTGCTGTTTTTCTGCGCTATCTTGCCGGATTCAGCCCGGAAGACATCTTGTCGATGGTTGTATTCCGGCCAAGCGCCTGAAGAAGCGTAGCCCCAACAAGATTTCGGCTGTGCACGGCACAGCTGAAAAACACCTGCGAGATGGTCATGGCAAGGCTCACAGCCGCGACTCCGGTGACCGCGATCCCGGGTCCCTGCAGGGCGATCTGCGGCGCGGCCCCAGTCTGTGCATGCCATGACGAAACGGAACGCACAGCGATCAGGAAGCTGACCAATGTTCAAGGTCTTGTTGAAGTTCTGGCTGGGCACCGCGATCCTCTATCTGATCGGGCATTTCGTTCTGACCAGTCATTTGCGGACCGCTGCGGGAGACGCTTTCGCCGCGTCAAACTATGGTTTCGTGGAGGTCAAGCGCGTGTCGCTGCCGCTCGATGCGCTGGTTCGCATGCGCGTGGAGGGTCATGCCACGGTCATCATCGACCGTCGTGAAGTCGAAATCGGTGTGCGACTCGACGGAAACCCGCTTTTGTCACCCACCGTCGAAGTACAGATGGGGATGTCGAATTTCATGCATGTTCGCTTTCGGATCGGGCGCGTGTGAGTCGTAATCCGGGCCGGCTTTTTATGCCGAACCTGGCGGCTTTAAAGTATCATTCCGTCAGGTGGATACCGGCTGACGGAAAAATGATGCGTCGAACAATAACTGAAAGCGCCCAGCCTGACTTCGTCAGGTCGGAACGCGCCCTGGCGCAACGGCGATTCCGACCCGACGCTGGTGAAATCGGATTCATCCGAGCCGGCAAGGCCCGGCATCCATGAAAAAGGTACCCCGGAGCCACGCAGGCCCCGGATTCATTCTCTTTGGGCGTATGGCGTGATCACTCGACCCGGGTGAATATTTCACCATCGAGGAAGGCGCATGACGGGTCGGCTGCGGTAACGCGCAGGCCGCCGGCTTCATTCGAGAACAGGCAATTTGCATCCTCGTCCGCCGGCGTTTCCGGCATGGGCGCTGCGGCCAGCACATTACCTTCAAGGCGATCCGTCCCGGCGCGTTCCTCACCCTGCGCATTCATCTCGATGACATAGGAGCCGTCCGGCGCGATCTGCATGGTCGCAAGCCCGGATTCATAAATCCCCGGCTCAATGGTCACACCCGCCTGATCGGGAAGGCTGCCGGTCTCATCCGCGTCCGGTTCACCGGTTTCCTCCTCGGCGAGCAGACGCTCGTCAGGATCCGCCGCCGGCTCGATCGGCGGCGATTCGGTGGCAGCAATGCCAGCATCCTCTTCTTCCCCGGGCATGACCGGCGAACCCATTCCGCCGCCGGCGGGCTCTCCCGCGACACTATCCGGCGGCGTGCCCGGCTCCGGCACGGGCGCAGGATCCGCATCATCTTCCATGATGGCGGTATCTCCCTCGACGGATTCGCCGTTCTGCTGCGCGGTCTGGTCTTCGCCACAGGCGGCAAGCAGCAGCGCGAAGGCGGATACAGATGCAATGGCAAGCGGTTTCATCGTGATCACTCCGTGGTGATGATGGATCGAACTTGCCGCACAAACGCGCCCTGCCCTCGTTGCGTTCAAACTTGACCATAAAAAAACTCGTGGCGCGCGTGGAATATTCTCAACGCTGTCGCAGCGGCTTCGCCGCCTCGAGCGCAATGAAACCATGCGGGTCGGCCTGCGCCTGCACTATCGCTGCCTCGGGATCGCGCCACGACCAACCGGGAAGCACATTGCGAAACCACGTGAACTGGCGCTTGGCGTAGGCACGGGTATCCGCCTTGCCGCGCGCTACCGCATCCGCGAGTGAGGCCTCCCCGCGCAGATGGACGATCAACCCCGGTACGCCGTGGGCGCGCATCACTGGCAGGGCCGGATCGAGATCGCGTGTGGCGAGCCGGGCGACCTCGTCGAGAGCGCCGGCTTGCATCATCGCGTCGAAACGCGCATCGATGCGTGCTCGCAAAGCGTCGCGCTCCGGCGCCAGAAACAGCCGGGCCACTGGCTCGCCCGTCAGCGGACCGGGCTCGCGGGCATCGCGGAATGTGACGATGGAGCGTCCCGTCGCTTCCAGGACTTCCAGCGCCCGCATGATGCGCTGGCGGTCATTGGGCTGGATCCCCGCCGCCGCTTCCGGGTCACGCTCTGCCAGAACGGCATGCAGATCCGGCGCGGGCCTGTCGGCGCATTCCGCGCGCAAGCCCGCACGCACGGCCTCGGGAACCGGCGGAATCGCGGATAGCCCGGCGATCAGGGCCTTGAAATACAGCCCCGTACCGCCGACGAAGATCGGTACCCGGCCTTCGGCGCGGGTCTCGGCCAGAATCCGGGTCGCATCGTTGAGCCAGCGCCCGACGGAATAGTTCACGCCACCATCCACGCTGCCATAGAGCCGATGCGGCGCGACCGCCTCCTCCTCCGGCGAGGGGCGCGCGGTCAGGATCCGCAGATCGGCATAAACCTGCATCGAATCGGTATTGATCACCACACCGGCCAGCGCCCGCGCGAGCGTGAGCGCCAATGCCGACTTTCCGGAAGCGGTGGGGCCGGCGATCAGGATCGGTGTGACCGGTTTCATGTCTGGAGCGGGTTTCATCGCCTCTGATTAGCCGCTCGCGCGCCATCACGGAACCCGCAAAACGTGCGGGCGGAGGTGTCATTCGCGCAAGCGCATGCTAAAGCCGCTTCGCATTCGTCACGAAAGATCAGACTGCAACGCAGACCGCAAGAGAGACCGCATGGCGCGCAAGGCCCTCACCCTCGACAGCGACACCGTGGCGCTGCTCAAGCGCCTTTGGCGTGAGCGTGTGGCGCATCACCGGCGCAGCCTTGTGCTGATCATGATCCTGATCGTCATCGGCGGCGCTGCCACGAGTCTTTATCCGCTGTTGATTCGCGAGGCTTTTGACGCGCTCGACATGCGCAATATGCAGATCCTCTACTGGGGTCCGCTCGTCGTCATCCTGGTGACCTCAATCAAGGGCTTCGCGCTCTACGGACAGGTGGTCCTGACCAATGTCGTCGTCTGTCGCGTCGAGGCGGATATGCAGAGTGCGCTCTATGCGCATCTGATCGATCTCGATCTCGCCCAGCTCCAGAAGGACAGCCCGGCCACGCTGACGCAGCGCTTCACCACCGATTTCACCTTCATCAAGGAGGCGCTGACGCGCCTCGTGACGGTCTTCCTGCGCGAAGCGGTGACGGTGATCGCGCTCGTCGGCGCCATGTTCTGGATCGACTGGCTGATGACGCTGGTGGTCATTCTCGTCGCGCCCTTCGTTGCGCCACCCATCGCCCGGATCGGCAAGAAACTGCGCCGCGTTTCCACCGCCACGCAGGAGGAGATCGGTTCAATGGCCGGCATGGTCTCCGAGAGCCTCGGCGGCGTTAAGGTCGCCAAGACCTATGCCATGGAGCCCTATCTCAAGGGCCGTGCGCGCGACGCGTTCGAGCAGGTCCGCGCACTCAAGGTCCAGGCCGCGCGGGCGCGGGCGCGGCTCGATCCGCTGCTCGAGATCAGCGCCGGTTTCGCGGTGGCCGGCGTGCTCGCCCTGATCGGCTGGCAGATCGGGCGCGGCGAGACCACGATCGGCGATTTTACCGGCTTTGTCACCGCTTTGCTGCTGGCCTCGCAGCCCGTACGGGCGCTGGGCAATCTCAACGCCACGGTCCAGGAAGCCATCGCGGCACTGGTGCGCTACTACGACGTGATCGGCCGCAAGCCGCAGATCGCCGAGAAACCCGCCGCCCGCGCGCTCGCAGTCGGCGATGGCACAATCCGCTTCGAGCATGCCGGTTTCAGCTATGGCGATCAGGGTAAGAGCGTCGTACCAGCCCTCACCGGGATCGATCTCATCGTCGCCGGCGGCTCGACCACGGCGCTGGTGGGGCGGTCCGGCTCGGGCAAATCCACGCTGCTGTCACTGATCCCGCGCCTCTATGACGTGACGCAGGGCCGTGTTCTGATCGATGGTCAGGACGTGCGCGATGTCTCGCTCGCCAGCCTGCGCGGGGCGATCTCCGTGGTCAGCCAGGAGGTGATGCTGTTCGATGACACGGTGTGCGCCAATATCGGTTTCGGACACCCCGGTGCCGACGAGGAGGCGGTTGTCGCCGCCGCCCGCAACGCGGCGGCGCATGACTTCATCGCCGCCCTGCCGCAGGGCTACGACACCCGCGTCGGCCCCGGCGGCAGCCGGCTCTCGGGCGGCGAGCGCCAGCGTGTCTCCCTGGCCCGCGCCTTCCTCAAGGATGCGCCGATCCTGCTACTCGACGAGGCCACCTCCGCCCTTGATGCCGAGAGCGAGAAGCTCGTGCAGGAAGCGCTGGCGCGGCTGATGCAGGGGCGCACCACGCTCGTCATCGCACACCGCCTCTCCACCGTACGCAATGCGGATCTGATCGTGGTTCTGGAGGGCGGGGGCATTGTCCAGCGCGGCAGCCACGAGGCGCTCATCGCGGAAGGGGGCGCCTATTCCAAGCTGCATGCGCTGCAAAACGGCGGCACCTGAGTTGACCCGCAACCTTACTCGCGGCGCATGATCCTGTCGACGAGGATTTCGGAGAGCAGGCCTGCCCTGAAATCC
Organism: Saliniramus sp.; assembly: GCF_035311605.1. Classification (NCBI taxonomy): domain Bacteria; kingdom Pseudomonadati; phylum Pseudomonadota; class Alphaproteobacteria; order Hyphomicrobiales; family Salinarimonadaceae; genus Saliniramus; species Saliniramus sp. The sequence goes on along the minus strand of NZ_DATGCW010000315.1, from coordinate 3,101 downwards.
CGTTCGAGCGCCTGCGGATCGTAATGCGCGCTCAGCCATGTCGCGAAGGACAGACCCCGCGCCTCGCCCTCGTCGCGATAGCGCTCGAAGAACGCATCGAGGATCCCGGTGCGCGCGCGGCGGAAATGACCGTAGCGCCACGAGAGCTGTTTCAGCGCTTCGTCGGCGGACACCTTTTCGACGAGCAACATGTAGAGTGCCGAGACGAATCCGGCCCGGTCAGCACCGGACTTGCAGTGGATCAGAACCGGCTTTTCCAGGCGCGCGAGGAAAGCTTCGGCTGCCAGCATGTCCGCGCGAGACGGCGCCCCGCGCGAGCGCACCACGAATTCCTCGAGCTTCAGCCCGAGCCGAGCGCAGGCTTCCTGCTCAAGTTGCCACGAACCGTGCTCGCGCCCGCCGCGCAGATAGACCACCGTGCGCCCGCCCATCGCGGCGAAGCGCGCGAGCTGATGCGGCACGGGCTGCGCCGAGCGGAAAAATCCCGGAGCGACCTCGTGGAGATTCAGATAGATCAGGCGAAAGATGCCGTGATCGGAAAACAGCATGTTGAACCATGCGCGCAGCCGTTCGCCACGGGAGATGATCGGGCGGTTCCAGCGTGCGATCCGCGCGAGACGGCGGGCATTGCGGGTTTCCGGAGCGCGAAAACGATTGAGCACGGAGCAGCCTGGTCGCGGTGGCGGATGAACGGTCAAGCGAAAGCGCATAGCAGCGCCGCCGCCCTCCCGCAATCGCAACCTGCCGCATTTCCCCCGACGCATCGCGCGCATTGACATCCTCGCCCGACCGGCTGCGACGCCCATTCGCAGCGTTCGCGCACCAGACCCGCCCTTTTCCGGTTGACCCCGCCGCCGCAAGGCCTTAAGTCCTCGCCCATCGAGCGCGTAGCTCAGTTGGTAGAGCAACTGACTTTTAATCAGTGGGTCCAGGGTTCGAATCCCTGCGCGCTCACCACTGAAAATCCGGGTTCATCGAGACATTCCCGGTTGATTCCGCAATCGGATCCGTCTCTCGCGACACGCTTCGCTGTCCGCCGCAAAACCCCTTTCCCACCATAGTCTTGCCGCCTCCCCCATCCGCACCATCTCAGGCACATCGTTCACATCGTCCCCGTCAATAACCATGTGCCTGAGATGATCATGCAACGCCCCGCCTCAGCCCTGCTCGCCCTGCTTGCCTTCATCGGCGTGAGCATCGCCAGCCCCGCGCTTGCCGATTTTGCGCACGTGCAGCGTGAGGCCGATTTTCGTGCGCTGGTCGCGGGGCATGACCTGACGCGATTCGGAATCCGGCTTCAGGTGACGCCGGAGGGGCGGATTACCGGGCGGGGGTTCGGCATGCAGGTGAGCGGCACTTGGGAATGGCGGGACGGGTATTTCTGCCGCACGCTGGAATTCGGAACGTCGAACGAGCCGTTGAATTGCCAGCGCGTCCTGCGACGCGGCGATACCCTGCGCTTCATTGCCGACAGGGGCGAAGGCGACACGGCGGATTTCAGCCTGCGCAGCCGCTGAGCGGCGCCGCAGGCCGCCCCCGGCGCAACAGGCGTCAAGCAAAACACGGGAAGGCCGGTGTGGCAGTCAGCGCCGCCACACCAATGATTCCCGCTGGCGCGTCTCAGGCGATCCCGTGCGCATGCTGCCCGTCGAGGACGACATCGCTCGTCTCGATGCTCTCGCTCGGATGGCTGTGAGCGCGATCGACATCCGGTGGCACAGCCTCGGCAGTGAGCGTGGCGAGGGCGTCGACGAGCGACATCGCCGTCTGGTCCCGGCTGCCGAGACGACGGATATTCACCGCATTCTCCGCAGCCTCGCGCTTGCCGACGACGAGGATCACCGGCACCTTGGCGTGGGAGTGCTCGCGCACCTTGTAATTGATCTTCTCGTTGCGCGTATCCTTCTCGACCCGCAGACCCGCCTTGCGGGCGGCGCGCATGACCTCCTCGGCGTAATCATCCGCTTCCGAGGTAATGGTACATACAACCACCTGCGCCGGTGCGAGCCAGAGCGGGAAATGGCCGGCGAAATGCTCGATCAGGATCCCGGTGAAGCGCTCCATCGAGCCGCAGATGGCGCGGTGGATCATCACCGGCGTCTTCTTCTGGCCGTCAGCATCGACATAGAACGCACCGAAGCGCTCGGGCAGGTTGAAATCGACCTGCGTCGTGCCGCATTGCCAGTCGCGCCCGATCGCATCGCGCAGGACATATTCGAATTTCGGACCGTAGAAGGCGCCCTCGCCCGGATTGATCTCCGTCTTGATGCGCCCGCCCGATTGCGCCTCGATCTGCTTCAGCACGTCTTCCATGACGGCCTCGGCGTGATCCCACATGGCATCGGTGCCGACGCGCTTCTCAGGCCGGGTGGAGAGCTTCACCACGATCTGGTCGAAGCCGAAATCGGCATAGGTTGTGAGGATCAGATCGTTGATCTTGAGGCATTCCGCCGCCATCTGGTCCTCTGTGCAGAAGACATGCGCGTCATCCTGCGTGAAGGCGCGCACGCGCATCAGACCGTGCAGCGCGCCGGAGGGCTCGTAGCGCGAAACGGCGCCGAATTCTGCCATGCGCAAAGGCAGATCGCGATAACTCTTCAAGCCATGCTTGAAGATCTGCACATGGCCAGGACAGTTCATCGGCTTGATCGCGAAGACGCGCTCATCCTCGGTCTTGGTGATGAACATGTTTTCGCGATACCAGCCCCAGTGCCCGGAGGTCTCCCACAGGGCGCGGTCGAGGATCTGAGGAGCGTTGACTTCCTCGTAATCCTCCGCAAGACGCCGGCGCATGTAGTTCGTGAGTTGCTGGAACAGCGTCCAGCCCTTGGCGTGCCAGAAGACCACGCCGGGGCCCTCCTCCTGGAAATGGAAGAGGTCCATCTCGCGCCCCAGCTTGCGATGGTCGCGCTTCTCGGCTTCCTCGAGCTGATGCAGATAGTTCTGCAGATCGGCGTCATTGGCCCAGGCTGTGCCGTAGATGCGCGTCAGCATGGGGTTGTTGGAATCGCCGCGCCAATAGGCCCCCGCCACCTTCATCAGCTTGAAGGCATTGCCGATCTTGCCCGTCGAGGTCATATGCGGGCCGCGGCACAGGTCGA
>NZ_DATGCW010000314.1:0-13282 GCF_035311605.1 Saliniramus sp. | reverse complement strand
CCTGAACGCCTCCCGCAGCGCGGCGGGTCGAACATGCTTGAAACGCGAATCCTGACGACAGCATGGCCTCATCGCCCTGCTGCTTCAAGGTGTAAGGTTGACACGCCCGGAAAATCCGGACGCCGTCCGCCTCACATGTTCGGGTAGACCGGTCCACCGCCGCCTTCCGGCGTGACCCAGTTGATGTTCTGGGCCGGGTCCTTTATGTCGCAGGTCTTGCAGTGCACGCAGTTCTGCGCGTTGATCACGAAGCGCGGGTTGGTCTTCTTCACCTCGTCGTCATAGACCACCTCATACACCCCGGCCGGGCAGTAGAGCCGCGCCGGCTCGCCGTATTTCGGCAGGTTCTGCGCGATCGGGATGCTGGAATCCTTCAGCGTCAGATGGCAGGGCTGCTCTTCCTCGTGATTCGTGTTCGAGAGGAAGACCGAGGAGAGCTTGTCGAAGGTCAAAACGCCATCCGGCTTGGGATAGCTCAGTTGCTTGACCTGATCGATCGGCTTGAGCGTGGCGTGGTCCGGCTTGCCATGGCTCATCGTGCCGAAGAACGAGCTCTTGAAGAGCTGGTTCATCCACATGTCCAGCCCGCCCAGCCCGATGCCGAGCAACGTGCCGAATTTCGACCAGAGCGGCTTGACGTTGCGCACGGGCTTGAGATCGGCGCCGACGGCGGAACTGCGCCAGGCTGTGTCATAGCTCGCGATCTCGTCATTGGCGCGCCCCTCGCGCAGGGCACCGACGAGATGCTCGGCACAGAGCATGCCCGAATGAATGGCGTTGTGGCTGCCCTTGATGCGCGGCACGTTGACGAAACCCGCCGCATCGCCGACGAGACAGCCGCCGGGGAAGGCGAGCTTCGGCACCGATTGCCAGCCGCCCTCGACGATGGCGCGCGCACCGTAGCCGATGCGCTTGCCGCCCTCGAAGGTCGGCGCGATCATGGGGTGCGTCTTGAAACGCTGCATCTCGTCGAAGGGCGAGAGCGTCGGATTTTCGTAATTCAGATGGATAACGAACCCGACCGAGACCAGATTCTCACCGTAATGATACAGCCAAGAGCCGCCCCCGGTGCGGTTGTCAAGCGGCCAGCCGAAGGAGTGTTGCACGAGGCCCGGGCGGTGCTGCTCGGGCGAAATCTCCCAGACCTCCTTGATGCCGATGCCGTATTTCTGCGGCTCGCGTCCGGCATCAAGATCGAACTTTCGGATCAGCTGCTTGGTGAGATGGCCGCGCGCGCCCTCGGCGAAGAGCGTGTACTTGCCGCGCAATTCCATGCCTCGGGTGAAATTCGGACCCGGATTGCCCTCGCGATCGACGCCCATATCGCCGGTCGCGATGCCGAGCACACGCCCTTCGTCATCATGCAGCACTTCCGCCGCCGCAAAGCCGGGATAGATCTCCACCCCCAGCGCCTCGGCCTGGGGAGCCAGCCAGCGGGCCACCTCGCCGAGGGAGCCAATATAATTGCCGTGATTGTTCATCAGCTTCGGCATGGCGAAATTGGGCAGGCGAATGCCGCCGCCGGGGCCGAGGAAAAGGAACTGGTCGTCGGTGACCTGGGTCTTCAGCGGGCATTCGGAATCCTCGCGCCACGCGGGCAGGAGCGCATCAAGTCCGCTGGGATCGATCACTGCGCCGGAGAGGATATGCGCGCCGATATCGGCCCCCTTCTCCACCACGACGACAGAATAATCCTCGCCCGCTTCGGTCGCGATCTGCTTGATGCGGATGGCGGCGGCCAGCCCGGCAGGGCCCGCGCCCACGATCACGACGTCGAAATCCATCGATTCGCGTTCGGGCAGCTCGGCCCCGTTCTGCGTAGTCATGCCATTGCCTCCTTTGGAGCGCTTTTCCGGTCTGCTCTCGAGCGCGTATGCAGCGCCGTTTCGTTACCACGGGACGGGCGCCTTGAAGACGCCGCCATATCGCAACGGAACGTGACAGACCATAATGCTTCCAGATAAACCGTCCAGCGGCATCTGTCGAACGGGCAAAGCATCGCGCCGCCACCGGACAACGACCGATCCTCTGCGACCGGGACCCGCAACGGGCCCGAGGGCCACATGGCGTAATCCGTCTCGCGCATGACAATCACGCGCATCACAATCGGGAGTGCTGGTGCTTACGCAGAAGACGCTTTGTCTGTTGCCTAACACAGCTGCGAACGCTATAAGAATCGCTGTAACTCACATGTTCGGGTTGAAATGGCTCGTGCAATGGCTTCCAGATTGCCGGATCGGCGAATTTCCAGGAGTCGGTTTTGTCGGATTACTTCCCTGACGGGAGTCTGATCTTGCCATTGCTGCGCCCCGATGCGCGGGAATTCATCGGCAGCCAGGCCTTGACGCGCAACATGCAGGCCGGGGAGGTCATCTTCGAGCCGACCGGCACATTGTCCCATGCTGTATTCCCGCATTCCGGTCAGATTTCGCTGCTCGCCATCCGGGATGACGGGCGCATCGCGGAGCAGACTGCCATCGGCCCGGAGGGCATGATCGGGCTGTCCATGATCCTGGGCGGCGGTGCCACCCTCAGCCGTTCGGTCGCCCGCATACCCGGCATCGCCACCTGGGTTCCGCTCGCGACGATGACCGAGGCGCTGGAGCGATTTCCATGTCTCTATACCGCCCTTGTCCTTTACGGGCGTTCGTTGATCATACAGTTGATGGAAAGCGTTGCCTGTAACTCGCTGGGGCATGCACCTGAGCGGGTGGCGCGCCGGTTGCTGCATGCTCATGATGCCGTTCACGGCGATAGGATCCCGATCACGCAGGAGAGCCTGGCCGAAGCTCTGGGCCTGCGCCGCGCCACGGTGAACGCCGTATGCACCGAACTCTCACGAGACGACATCATCACTTATACGCGCGGCAAGGTGGTCGTGAACGACCGGGCCGGGCTGGAGACACGCGCCTCGGATGCATACCGGCGCATCGTGGCCTCGTATTCCTGGCAGTCTCAGGATGCGTTCGACGCCCATGTCTATAAAGCGCAGAAGCGTTTTCGCTAACAGGGCGCAATACCCCATATCCGCTCTGAAGCGGGGGCTTATCGAGATATGTGCAGGCAAGCGCCCGGCTGCACCCGCTCTGCTGTCGCGTCCTGTGAATCGGCCTTAACTAGTCTCGCTGCGGCGTGATCGTATCCGTGCCACCGCCGATCTGGTCGACACCGATTTCCTCGGCCCCTTTAGGAGCGGGAACCGTCTGCTTTTCCTCGCCCGGGCGATGGTCGAAGCTGACACCGGCCCGCTCACGCATGTCGGCGAAGGCCTTGGCCTGCAGATAGGGCGCCAGATACCAGGCGATTGGAATGGCCAGAATGAATGTCGCGACCGTCGCGATCGGAACCAGCGTTTCCGAATGGGCCGTCAAAGGCGGTATGGTCACGATCGACACGAACATCATTCCGAAGAGAACCGCGTTGACTGGAAGATAGACCAGCGCGGCGACGATGAGGCGCTTGCGCATGACGTGCCTCCTTTCTCTGACCGGATCAACGCCGGGAAGCGCGCAGAGTTTCCGATCATTGGCCAGGTTTCCCGTTGCCACCCGCCCCGTTTTGCGAATCCGGCTTGGCGCGGAGCATTTTCCAAGGCCGGAAATGACGTAATTGAAGAAATTTTGAGTCAGTTTATAGTTGTATCTTTTTGATACAATTGCGGTCAATGATGAGACATGTCGCTGAATATCTTGTGTGCTGCCGAAATTTAAATCGAGACCATGGCCAGAAATGATACAGTCTATGTAGATTAATACATGCAATAATCTAATTAATCTTGGGTTGCATTAAGATTTATTGGAGGTGCCTAAAATTTGAATCATGCAAGCAACAAAGAATTTGCAGATTTTTCCGAGAGTCAGCGCCAGTGATCATGGAGGCGCTCGGATGAAACGCTTCATTTCTGATACGCGCGGCAACGTGGCGATGATCTTCGGGCTGACCCTCGTTCCCGTCATGGGATTTGCCGGGGCTGCGCTCGATTACAGCCGCGCGACCGCCGTGCGGGAAGAGTTGCGGCTGTTTGCGGATCAAACCGCACTCAATGTCGCCCAGGCCGGAAACCCGGCTTCGGCTCCCGACATTCTGGCGAAGGCCGAGGGCGATCTGCGGGGAAAGCTGCAGGAGAACCTCGAGGATGTGCGGATGCAGGGCCGTTGGCTCGACGGCGCGCATTATCAGGTGACGATCAATGCCGATTTGCGCTCGTCGCTTCTCGCCGGCGTGCCCGGCATGCCGAAGACGATCGCTGCGCAGGTATTCACTGTCGTGCACCGAATCCCGCCGACTTACAGGGTGCTGCCGCCGGACATGTCGATGCTCGACCCGGAAGCGGGCGATTACAATCGCATCTACATGTATTGTTACGATCCATTGCGCGCGGCGGAGCCGGGAACTGATCCGGATGAGTTCCGCACGCAGTTCACCGCCATCGCCGACAATTCCTCGACCACGGTCTATGATACCGAACTTCCGGAATGTGGTGCGGGTGAGCATGTCTCCTACATGCTGCGCAACGTCCGCGGTGCGCGCACCAGCCCCAATGCCTGGGATGACCCGTCGCGGGAAGTCTACAACTATTTTACCGACACGGTGCTCGATCCGAACACGCGCGTGCTGGAGCATGATGTTCAGGGCTATCGCGTGCGCCATGGCCATACTTTCGAGAAGATCGCCATGGAGGACGTCGGTCTGATCGAGACCGTGCATTGTCGCGATACCGAGGAATGCAAGGTCGAAACGCAGGGTGGTGTCATCCCCCATCCGGGCAAGGGACGCACCGCCGAGCAGGCGACAAGTGCCTGTGAGGAAGGGCAGTACATGTATTTCGGCTGGGAGGACCGACCGGTCTATCCGCAAGGCCATCCCCGTCATGGTCAGTGGACGGATGCCGATTTCGACGATATCCGCCTGATCGTCTCCTGCCCCGAAATCATCGAAACCGATCGCACGGTGCGCCTCGTGCAATGACCCCTGTGCCGTGACGAGCAGCGTGCGGCCCCTGCGATCAGGACGCCCGGATCCCGCCCCGATCCGGGCGTTTTCCGTTTGGCACCCGCAGCACCGCGTCGCAGCCGCAGAATTTGACGTAGCGGAATACGTTTATATATTCAGGGTAGCATATTTTTTATAAATCCGTCTTATGATCGATTGCATGAGTACTCTTGATGGTGGGTTGCCGATCATGCATGCCCTGATGCCAAAGCCCGACATTCATCGCCACGATGGCCCCGATCGCGACCGGCTCGGTCTCGACAGCCGTGGAAACGTCGCAATTGTCTTCGCTCTGCTGCTCGTGCCGGTAGCCGGGCTTGCGGGCGCGGCGCTGGACTATTCCCGGGCGCATTCCCTGCGTAGCGAGTTGCGCGTTCTGGCCGACAGCACTGCGATCGCGATCGCCATGGCCAAGGAGCCGCAGCGCACGGCGTTGTTGCAGGAGCAGGCGCGCGAATCGGTTATGTCGCGCCATGGCAACAGCGTGGAGAATGTCACGGTGAGTGGCGAGTGGGTCGACGAGATGCATTACCGCATCAACATCGAGGCGGATCTGTTCGCGACGCTCGCGGCCGCCATGCCCGGCATGTCGCGTTCGCTGACGGCGGGTGTGGAGACGGTCGTGCGCCGGCCGCCCATGGTCCAGGTCATGCCGCCACCGGATTTCAGGCAGCTCAATCATGAGGCCTCCGATTACGACCGTGTCTACACCTACTGTTTCAACCCTGACCGGACTGATGATCCCGATGGTGGCCGGCGCAACTTCCTGCCGTTGGCCGACAACGCGACACCGCCGACGGAATACGAGCAGGAATTCGCTGAATGCGCGCCGGGAGAATTCATCAGCTTCATGTTGCGCAATGTGCATGCTGCGCGTGAAAACCCCGAACAATGGGATGATCCGAGCCGACGCGTGTTCATTTATTATGCCGATACGACGATCAATCCGGCAACCGGCGCGTTGGTGCATGATGTTTCCGGGTATCGCGTGCGCGACGGCTGGCGCTACGAGGAGATGGATCTCTACAGGCAGAATCTGGAGACAGTGCTCTGCGACACGCTCGAGGAATGCGTTCGTATCGATGAAGGCGGCGTATTGCCCAATCTGGAAACCAATCGTGATCCCGAAATCGCCGAGGAAGTCTGCGAGCCGGGCAAATACTTGTATTACGGTTGGGAAGATCGCAGCAAGGGCTATGGCTGGACGGATTACGACTACAACGATATTCGCCTGGTCATCGGCTGCCCGACCTTCCAGGAAGCCGGCGGCGGCTTGATCCGGGTGGTGCGCTGAGCCGCATCCCGATCGCCCGCATCCATCTGCCGGAGACCTGCGTAAGCTGATACCGTGTCGCAATTCAAACGGTATCGGGGTGCATGATGGAACGCGCAGTTCTGGTGACGGGGGCGGCAAAGCGCATCGGGCGGGCGATCGCGCTGGCGCTGGCGGGCGAGGGTTACGCGGTCGCCGTGCATTACGGGCGCTCGCGCGAGGCTGCTGACGCGCTCGTCGCGGAGACCGAAGCTATGGGCGGGCGCGCCTGTGCGGTGCAGGGTGATCTCGCGGATGCTCGGGATGTGGCCCGGCTGGTGCCGGAGGCGGCGTCGAGGCTGGGGCTGCCGCTCACCATGCTGGTCAACAATGCCTCGCAATTCGAGCCGGATGATCTGATCGATCTCGATCCCGCGCAATGGGAGCGCCATTTCGCCATCAATCTGCGCGCGCCGGCCTTCCTCGTGCGTGATTTCGCCCGGCAATGCCCTGAGGGCGTGGACGGGCTCGTGGTCAACCTGCTCGACCAGCGGGTGTGGAAGCCCACGCCGCATTTCTTCTCCTACCAGCTCACCAAATCCGCCCTGTGGACGGCGACGCAGACCATGGCGCAGGCGCTTGCCCCGCGCGGCATCCGCGTCAACGCGATCGGGCCGGGCCCGACTATCTCGAATACGCGCCAGGGCGATGCCGATTTCCGCAAGCAGACGGAGGCGACGCCGCTGAAGCGTGGCGCGACGCCGGAAGAAATCGCGAAATCCGTCGTCTTTCTCGCCGCGACGCCGGCCATGACCGGGCAGATGCTCGCCCTCGATGGCGGCCAGCACCTGGCGTGGGAGACGCCGGATGTGGTGGGGATCCGCGAATGAATGCCATGCCTCCGTGCGGGTATCGGCGGCCTGGATGAAATGATGGGCCCGAAAGGGATCGAGAGCGTCCGATCCGACCCTGTCCGGCCCGAAACGCTGTAACGCGCCGGCGGGCAGGGTGATTGCCTTGATCGAGTGGCGCTACAAGGGTGCGTAGAAAATCGATCTCGAACGAAGTTGGATCCGGTTCTTCATGGCGCATGACAAGTCATGACCGAGATTTCTTCCTTCTCATTTCACGCAAAATGAATGTAATTTGAATGCTCGTCAAAAAATGCCACTAATAATTGTAATATTTTACAAGATGAACTAAAATATATATTTGTTTTGGCGAAGATTTTACTCTTCATAAATCATTGTCCGTAAATGCTGTCTGGAATTCGACCAAAACGAAGCCGAGCCGATGCTATCCATTCGTCGATCCAGCCTTCTGTTCACCGGCCTTGTCGGGCTTGCCGTTCTCGTGGCCGCAGGCTTCGTCATCGGACAAGAGATGCGGCGTTTGTCGTCCGCGACGCAGACCGGTAACGCCGTCACCGCATTGTCCTATCTGAACAAGGCGACGATCGAGATATCGCTCGAACGCTCACTCTCGCAGGTCGGCCTTGCCCTGCCCGGACCGTTCCCGGCGCGGTTCCAAAATGCCCTTGATGAGCAGCGGCGGCGTTCGGAAGCGCTCTTTGCCCAACTCGAAGCGCATCTTGACGCTGTCGAATTGCCGCGTGAGGCGGAGCTCGTCGAAGCGCTGAGGCAGCATCGGCAATCCCTCGCGGCGATCCGCGCAGAAGTGGATCCAGACCTGCGTGTGGCGCAGGATGCACGAACATCGCGTGGCTCCGGCGTGATCGAACACATGAAAAGCACGATCGCAGCCATGAATGATCTGGGCGATCTCGTCCGCCCGCCGACTCAAAATACGCCAGCAGCGATCGCCGCTAACGACCTCCTGATGCAGCGTGCGTGGATCATTCGCGAATATGGCGGACGCGAGCGCACCTATTTCGCGATCGCAACGGCATTGGAGCAGCCGCTGACAACCACTGACCTGCCCGAGATGCACGAATCTCATGGACGTGTCCTTCAGGCATGGGGCCTTTCCCAAAGTCTCGCGGGACGCGCGGATCTCGCGCCCGGCGTGGCGGATGCCTTCCAGCGCATGCGTCGGCTCTACTTCGAGGATTACGAGACCCTCCGGCAGGATCTCTACGCAGCCGCAGAGACCGCTGATTACCCGGTCGATTTCGAAACCTATTTCGCCCGCTCTACCGAGGCGCTCGATTCGGCGGTCGATCTCGTCGTCGAGGCGGCTGCGGCCAATCTCGCGCTTGCGCAGGAGCTGCGCAGAGAGGCTCGCAGCAAGCTCTGGCTGACCGTCGCCCTCGCGCTCGTCGCCCTGGCCGCGACCGGGATAGCCGTGCGCTATTTCCAGAATCGCGTTGCGGGACGGATCAGGCGCGCCACGCAAGTCATGCAGCAGCTGGCGGCCGGCACCAACGAGGTCGATCTCAGCGCGCTCGCGGGCTCGGACGAGGTGGGCGATATGGGGCGCGCGCTTGCAGTGTTTCGCGACAACGCCCTTGCGCGCATGCGCCTCGAATCCCAGGCGCAGACGGATCGTGACAAGGAATTGCTACGCCAGGACAAGATCGAGAGTCTGATCCAGCGTTTCCGGGAAGAAACGGCGCATGTGCAAGAGGGGCTGACCGTCGAGATCACCCAGCTGGGGCAGACATCCGCGCGATTGACGCGCGTCAGTGCCGACGCCTCCGAGCAGGCGCTCGAAGCCGGAACCGCCTCGCGCGAGGCGGATGGACACGTCCAGTCTGTCGGCAGCGCCGCCGAGGCACTGGCCGGATCCATCCGCGACATCACCGAGCAGGCGCAAGCCACTTCCGGCAAGGTCGCCCATGCGGAAACCATTGCCGACGCGGCGACGGCCACGGTCGGTGAACTGGCGCGCGGTGTGGAGACGATCGGCGAGGTCGTCGCGCTCATCCGTCAGGTGGCGGATCAGACCAATCTCCTCGCCCTCAACGCGACCATAGAGGCGGCCCGTGCCGGGGAGGCAGGGCGCGGCTTCGCCGTGGTGGCTGCGGAAGTGAAGGCGCTCGCGGCGCAAACGGCAGATGCGACCGAGGAGATATCGGCGCAGATTGCGGGTATCCAGAGCAAGACCGGCAATGTTGTGGGCTCGATCGACGGCATTGCGGGCACGATCGGCGAGATCGCGGATCTGGCCAGGGCGCTGGCCCAGGCGGTGGCGACCCAGGACGAGGCGACCCGCAGCATTGCCGGTTCGATCAGCCTCACGGTGAGCGGTTCGGCAACCGTGGCGCGCAATCTTGACGCAGTCTCCGGCGCCATCGAAAACGCGCGTGTCGAGGCGGATCAGGTGCGCTCGGTTTCCGACCGGGTCGATCAGGTTGCCCACCAGATGGCGCGGTCGGTCGAGGCCTTCGTCAGCGGCGTTGCCGAAGACGTCGATGATCGCCGCAACGAGACCCGCATACCGGCGCGCGATCCCGTCGAAATCCGCATGGCGAATGCCGTGATGCCGGCGCGTCTCGTCGATGTCTGCGGTTCGGGCCTGAAGATTGCATTCGAGCCGCATCTGCAGGAAACCGGCGCCCTGGTGCCGGGCGCTGCGGTTAGCGTCGTCTGGGAAGACGGGACGCGGATCGCTGCGCAGATCGTCTGGGCCTCCCGCGCCCAGGCGGGGATGGCCTCCGATGCGATGAGCGGCGTCGTCCAGCGCTATCAGCATCTGGCCGCGTGAGACCTGCCCGGCGGCTGCGCCGGCGCAGGAGCTTCAGCCGGGCAGGGCAATTGCCGAGATCAGCCGACCGTGGCCCGGCTCCTGGCGGTGAGTGTGGCGGCGGTAGGAGTGGAAGTGCTCCGGCTCCGCATAGGTGCAGCGGGCGAGATCCTCGAAACCGCCGATGCTGGCGGCTTCGAGCCGGGCGCCGATGAAGGCGGGCAGATCGAATTGCGCGCGGCCCGCATCATTGGGCGTGAAGAAGCGCTCATGGCCGGGATCGGCCTCGCGGAAGGCCGCGACGAGCTCGGGCCCGACTTCGTAATTCGCCGCGCTGATGGTGGGGCCGAGTGCCGCGATGATATCGCCGCGCTGCGCGCCGAGTGCTTCCATGGACGCGATGGTCGCCTCCAGCACCCCGGCCAGCGCCCCGCGCCAGCCCGCATGCGCCGCGCCGATCACGCCCGCGCGGGCGTCAAAAAACAGAACCGGCCCGCAATCCGCTGTGGCGATGGCGAGCGCCACCCCCGCCTGGCGCGTCACCAGCGCATCCCCGCACGGCCGCGCATCATCCGCCCAGGGCGCCTCGACGGTGACGATATCCGGCGAATGCACCTGCTTCAGGCCGAGGAATGCGTCAGCCGAAACCCCCAGCTCCCGCGCCAGGGCCCCCCGATCCTCCACCGGCGCCGCCCGCGTGAAAAAGGCGTGGGCGAGATCATCGTGACGGGAAAGCGCAGAAGCCTGAAGCCGCATGGGAAGGGTATCCGTATGATGGGGCGCTCAGGGGGTGATAGGGGATTTCGGGAGGTGAGGGAAGGCCCGCGCCTGGCGCGAGCCTTGCCCGATCATCCTGTCGAGCCGGTCGAGATGCTGCGATACTCGCTCAACAGGCCCTTGTAGATGGCAAAACACATCACGAGCAAAACCATCGTGAACAGGATTCCCGTCGATATCACCATCGATTGCAGTGCTGCGAGTCCCCCGCCGACGAGCAGGGCAATCGCGACTGCGCCCTCGAAAATGCACCAGAAGACGCGCTGCAACACGGGCGCATCGATCTTGCCGCCGGCGGTGATCGTATCGATCACGAGACTGCCGGAATCCGACGAGGTGACGAAGAACACGATCACCAGAACAATTCCGATGAAGGAGGTGATGCCGGCCAGCGGCAACAGGTCGAACATGCGGAAAAGCTGCAGTTCGAGCGCTGCATCCTGCGCGGCGGTGTAGTTCTCGGTCACCACCTGGTGAATCGCCGTGCCGCCAAAGATCGACATCCACAGGATGCAGACGAGGCTCGGGATCAGCAGGACGCAGGTGATGAACTCGCGCACCGTGCGCCCGCGGCTGACGCGGGCGATGAACATGCCGACGAAGGGCGACCACGAAATCCACCAGGCCCAGTAGAAGGCCGTCCAGCCCTGGCTGTAATTCACATCCTCGCGCCCGAACGGCATGGAGAGCGGCAGCAGCCGTTCACCGTAGGATACCAGGCTGTCCCAGAAGAAGCCGAGCAGGAAGATCGTGGGCCCGGTGATCAGCAGGAACAGGGCCAGCAATGCGGCAAGCCCCATGTTCAGCTCGGACAGCACCTTGACGCCGCCATCGAGCCCGCGCAGCACCGAGACCAGCGCCACGGATGTGATGCCGATGATCAGCACGATTTCCGTCGTCGTGCCCAGCGGCACGCCGAAAAGCGCGTTCAGCCCGGCGCTGGCCTGGGTCGCGCCGAAGCCGAGCGATGTGGCGAGGCCGAACAGCGTGGCGAAAACGGCGATCGTGTCGATGGCATGTCCCCACCAGCCCCAGACACGCTCGCCCAGTAGCGGATAGAACGCCGAGCGGATGGTCAGCGGCAGGCCCTTGTTGAAGCTGAACAGCGCGAGCGCCAGCGCGACTGTCGCGTAGATCGCCCAAGGATGCAGGCCCCAGTGATAGATCGTGGCGGCCATGCCGAGGCTGATTGCGGCTTCCTGATTGCCCTGCGCAGCCCCCAGCGGCGCCCAGTCCGTGCGCACCCCGTTCTCGGCGGCCGTTCCGCCCATGGCGGTGGAGAAGTGGGTCATCGGCTCGGACACGCCGTAGAACATCAGCCCGATCCCCATGCCGGCGGCAAACAGCATGGCGAACCAGCCGGTATAGGAGTAATCGGGCACGGCCTTCGAGCCCCCCAGGCGCACCTTGCCGAGCGGGGTCACGATCAGAAGCAGGGCAAACAGCACGACGAAATTGGCGCTCGTGAGAAAGAACCAGTCGAATGTCGTGGTCGTGAAACTGAACATCGCCGAGAAGATCGCCGAGGCCTGTTCCGGAAGGGCCAGCGTGAAGATGACGAAGACGATCGACGCAATGCCGGAGATCAGGAAGACGGGATTGTGGATATCGAGACCGATCGGCCCGAACCGTCTGCGGATATTGTCCTGCCCAATGCGATAATCGGTATCAATCAAATGCGAAAGACCATCAGGCCAACGTATGCGCGAGCTGATCGCTCTCTCGGTCATGAACCACTCCGTTTCGTTGTTTTGTCGCGACGCGGATCAGCGCACGGGATCCGCGTATGCATCAGCTGGCCGAAGGGGCGGACGCCCGGCGAGTTCGGCGTGCTGGTGCAAAAAAGCCGCTTTCATGCGCGGCATGACTGACGATGCGTCAGGCCGCCACACCAATATGCAATCCCAAGCTGGAGCAGCGCGCCGATCAATCAACCCATGCACCCCGCCGCCAACGCGACGCGCACCTGGATCACGGGCCTGCGGCAAGATCGTGCCACCCGGCTACACCACGTGAGCGTGCCACGCAGACGCCGCAGCATGCCCACGCGTGTTCGCGAGTCAATGGTATCGCCGGGTGTGTGCAACCGGATGGCGGGTGAGGGGGGCGCGGTCAAGGGCGAGGGGTGCGAGGGTGGGGATCACCGTAGTGATGCGGTGGGGAAGCGGGGAGGGCGTGAAAGCGATGAGCCACCCGCAGTGGCCCTCTTCATTCACGGGAATCCGTTTGAGGACTTGCCGAATAACTGACGCTGGCGAGGAGAAGGCTGTCCATGACAACCTGGATCGCCGCCTCTCCCAATCCGGCCAGCGCCCCGCGCCGATCAGGCCTGTGCAGGGTACCCAGAGCAGATCCGGCCCGGAATTGGCTGTGGCGATGGCGAGCACCACTCCCGCCCGGCGCATCACCAGCGCATTCCCCGAGGCCGCGCCTCATCCGCCCAGGGCGTCGCGACGGTGACGACATCAGGTGAGTGCACCCGCTTGAGGCCGAGGAACCCGTCCGCCCCGACCCCGACCTTCCGAGCCAGCAAACCCCGCTCCTCAACGGGCGCCGCGCGGGTGAAGAAGGCCTGCGCTACGCCGTGATGATCGGAAAGAGCGGAAACCTGAAGCC
>NZ_DATGCW010000313.1:0-4913 GCF_035311605.1 Saliniramus sp. | reverse complement strand
ACGAGGCGCGGCACGTTCTTGCAGATGATCGGCTCGCGGAAGATCACGCCGCCGAGGATGTTGCGGATCGTGCCGTTGGGCGAACGCCACATCTGCTTGAGGCCAAATTCCTCGACGCGCCCCTCGTCCGGGGTGATCGTGGCGCATTTCACGCCCACACCGTATTGCTTGATCGCGTTGGCGGCATCGACCGTGATCTGGTCGTCGGTGGCGTCGCGGCTCTCGACGGAGAGATCGTAATATTTCAGATCGATGTCGAGATAGGGGTGGATCAGCTTCTGCTTGATGAAGTCCCAGATGATCCGGGTCATTTCGTCGCCGTCGAGCTCGACGACGGGGTTCGCGACTTTGATTTTCGCCATCTCTTCCCTCGTGAATGCGCAGTCGAAAACGGGGCGGAGGGCCACATGCACCCTCCGAACGTGTCTGCCTCATAACGCGTGCAGGCGTAATGGGGAAGAGCGTGCGACACGCAAAGCGGTTTTCATCCGCGCGAGCCTGGTCTGCCCCGGCTCAGGCGTCCGCAGTCGGCTCGCCCACCACGACGATATGCACCCGGCGCGGGCCGTGCGCGCCCAGAAGCAGGGTCTGCTCGATATCGCCGGAGCGCGACGGGCCGGTGATGTAGTTCACCGTGCGCGGCATCACACCCTTGCCGTAGGTGGCGCGCAGGCGCTCCCACATGGTCTCGTAATCGCCTTCGATCTGGGCGGCATCGACCACGACGATGTGGTTGTCGGGCAAGAGATTGAGGGTCGAGGGATTGTCGGCGCCCGAGACCATCACCAGCGTTCCGGTCTCGGCGATGCCGCCATAGGCGTGGCTGACGGCATTGGCATCCGAGCCGTCGCTGGCGCCGTGTTTCAGCGAGAGACTGGTTTCGCCCCAGGGCATTCCGGCCAAGCGCGGATCGGCGCCCATGCGCAATTCAGCGGGAAGATTGTGATCACGCAGATAGCCGGCGATCGCCTCGGGCACCTGCGATCGGTCGGCGACGCGCGCCACGCTCGCCTGCACGCTCTCGGCCTGCTCCGTGAACAGCGCGATGCGCGCTTCGCCCGAGACCTGGCCGCGTTGGGGAATCAGGCCTTTCGGGGCGTGGGCGAGGCGGTCCTCGACCACACCCAGGCGCGTGCGCTCGTCTCCGCGCACGCCGAGCGAGCGGCGGATGGTGGTGAAGATCTCGTCACGGGCTGCCATCACGCTGCCTCCTTGCGCCGATTAGCATTCTGCTCGCGGCGCCAGCGTTCCTGGAAAGTCGCCCCCTGCGGTGCGGGGAAATCACGATATTGCGTCCAGCCGCCGGCAAAGGGCAGGCGCGAGAAGCGGCCCTTGCGCTGGCCCTTGATGCGTCCGAGCCAGCCGAGCGTGCCCATGGCGAGGCGCGTGGAGAAGCGGTAGAGGCGCGGGCGCTTGGCGAAGTAGCCCCAGAAGCTCAGGCCGGCGCGCACCGTCGCCGGTGAGAGATGGCGCTCGAATTCGCGCTCACGCCAGTGCCGCATCATCTTCGGCAACGGAATCCGCACCGGGCAGACGCTCTCGCAGCGCCCGCAGAAGGTGGAGGCATTGGGCAGGTGCCCGCCCTTGTCGACGCCGATCAGCGAGGGGGTCAGCACCGCGCCCATCGGGCCTGGATAGACCCAGCCATAGGCGTGGCCGCCCACGGCGTGATAGACCGGACAATGGTTCATGCAGGCCCCGCAGCGGATGCAGCGCAGCATCTCCTCGAAGCTGGTACCGAGCATCGAGGAGCGACCATTATCGAGGATCACGACGTGGTAATTCTCCGGCCCGTCGACGTCGGCGGAGCGGCGCGGACCGGTGGAGAAGGTAGTGTAGACGCTCAGATCCTGACCCGTGGCGGAGCGCGCGAGGACACGCAGCAGCTGGGCGACGTCATCAAGGGTCGGGATGATCTTCTCGATCGAGGCCAGCACGATATGAGTCCTGGGCAATGTCTGCGTCAGATCGCCATTGCCTTCGTTGGTGACGATGATCGAACTGCCGGTCTCCGCGACCAGAAAGTTCGCACCCGTAATGCCGACATCCGCCGCCAGAAAGCGCTCGCGCAGGACGGCGCGCGCCTCGGTCAGGAGCTGCACCGGCTGCGACAGGTCCCGATCCTTGTCGAGATGCTTGTGCACGCGCCGGAAATCGCTCTCCACCTGGCTGGCATTGAGATGCACTGCCGGCGCGATGATGTGGGAGGGCATCTCGTTGCGCAGCTGGATGATGTATTCACCGAGATCCGTCTCCACGGGCTCCATCCCCGCCGCCTCGAGATAGGCGTTGATGCCGATCTCCTCGGAGATCATCGACTTGCCCTTGGTGACGGTCTTCGCGTCCTGCTCCTTGCAGATATCGAGAATGATCTGGCGCGCTTCCGCCGCATCGCGGGCGTAATGCACATGCCCGCCGGCCTGCGTCACTTTCTCTTCGTAGCGCTCGAGATAGAGATCGAGATGGGCCAGCGTATGGTCCTTGATGTCGCGCGCCGAATCGCGCATCGCCTCGAATTCGGGCAGCCGGTCGGCCGCTGCGCGGCGCTTCTCGATGAAACCCTTCTTGACATTGCCCATGGCGCGCTGGAGCTGGTCATCGGCCAGTGCATGCCCGGCATTCGCCTTGAATTGCGGCGATGTGGGATGAACGCTCATCGCGGATTACCTCCTGCCCTGTACCCTGATCCACCCGGCCCCGATTTCACGGCTGGCCCGGAAAACTCATGAATTCACGGTAGGGCGCAGGCGCAAGGCGCGCAATGGCGCATGCGCCCATATCCACGCGCGCGTTGCCGCAGCGTCGCGCCAGGAGAGCGTCGCGCCAAGAGAGCGTCGCGCCAGGAGAGCGTCGCGCCACGAGGAGCCTGCTGCAGAGGCGCGGATCCTGATACGTCCCGCATCACGCCGGTTTTGCCGCGCGCGATCACCGCTCCGGGAAAGCTGCCGGACGCTGTCTATGTGACAATGGCAAGGATGATCACGCGCGGTTTCACGAGAGCATGGAGCGGCGGTGTTCAACCATGGCCTTGAGCATGCGCAGAGCCAGGCGCCGTTGGCCATCATCCAGCATGACGGCGACTTCGACCAGTTCCTGAACGTGATTCTCGCGTAGCAGGTAGAGTGCGCGCAGCTCGCACGGCGTCAGGGCGATTTCGGTGCCCCCGTCATGCGTGTCTTCAGCGTAGTGCTCTTCGGCGTAGTGCGTTGTGATATTCTGCTTTGGCATTTCTGGATTTCCCGCTCGGCAGGCATGCTGATCACCCGCCATGTCGTCCGGTCCGCGCAATGCAAGCTGACTTGCAGTGTCTCGTTGCCTGAGATGCGGCATATTCGCTATCATTACCGCGCGGTGTTCTGTGCTGCGCTGATCCCTCTCATGTGTGATCGGAATGCCTCTGTTTGCACTTCCGAACGTTGTACGGCCCCGAATCATCCATGCTATTGTCGATCATTTTGTTCTGAGACGAACGTCTCAAGATTGCATGGGAAAATCAAGTGGTCTATCGGTGCACCAAAGCAAAAATTCGCGATTCAGGCGCCTTTGTGCGCATGGTTGTTACAAAACCACCACAGAAGACAGAACATATATCTACAATAGCTATTTAAAATTGTGCTTAGTCTAATACATAAACCATTAATTAATTTTCCAGCTCATGCCGTGCACGCCTCTCGTGGCATCTGATTCGTGTCGCCAACCCCACATTCAGCCGATCGCAGCCGCCAGCCCCCGCCCGGCCTTGCTGCGATAGGACAGGCTCTCGGCGATATGCAGCCGCCCGACTGATGCCGCGCCGTCGAGATCGGCCAGGGTGCGGGCCACACGCATGATCCTGTGGAAGCCGCGCGCCGTGAGCCGCATCGCCTCCGATGCATCACGCAACAGCGTCAGCCCCTCGGCATCCGGGCGCGCCACGTCCTCGAGCAGACCGCCGGGACAGGATGCGTTGGTGGTAATCTCGGCGAGACCGAGCCCGGCATAACGCGCGCGCTGCGCCGCCCGCGCTGCGGCGACCCGGGCCGCCACCTCCTGCGAGCCTTCCTGCGCCGGCGGCAGAAGCAGATCCGCAGCCGTGACGGCGGGGACGTCAATCAGCAGGTCCACCCGGTCGAGCAGCGGACCGGAAATGCGCGACTGGTATTGCGCCATGCAGCGCTCGTTGGGGCCGCGCCGGCAGGCATGGCCCGGCTCCGTCGCCTGGCCGCAACGACACGGATTCATCGCCGCGATCAGCTGGAAGCGGGCGGGATAGGTCACACGGTGATTGGCCCGCGCGATCATTACCTCGCCGGTCTCGATCGGCTGGCGCAGACTGTCGAGCACCTGCGGCTGGAATTCCGGCAATTCGTCGAGAAAGAGCACGCCGTGATGGGCGAGCGAGACCTCTCCTGGACGGGCGTTCGCGCCACCGCCCACGAGCGAGGGCATCGAGGCGGAATGATGCGGCGCGCGGAACGGGCGCCGATCGCTGAGCTTCCCCTCGGCGATCAGCCCCGCCACAGACTGAATCATGGAGACTTCGAGCAGTTCACGCGGCAGCAGCGGCGGCAGGATTGAGGGCAGACGCTGCGCGAGCATCGATTTGCCGGCACCGGGCGGCCCGTTCATCAGGAGGTTATGACCGCCTGCGGCCGCGATCTCCAGTGCCCGTTTGGCGCTTTCCTGACCGCGAATATCGCGCAAATCGGGCAGGGCGCCGGCCATGGCGGCGACCGCCGGCTCGGGGCGGCCCAGCACCTGGGTTCCCTTGAAATGGTTGGCCAGCTGGATGAGGTTGCGCGGGGCGATGACGTCGATATCCGGAGAGGCCCAGGCGGCTTCCGGGCCGCAGGGCGCCGGACAGATCAGACCCTGTCCGCGATCATGCGCCGCCATCGCCGCCGGCAGCACCCCGGCCACTGCCGTGAGAGAGC
>NZ_DATGCW010000312.1:0-19137 GCF_035311605.1 Saliniramus sp. | reverse complement strand
GTCGCAAAAGAAATCCGATAACAATGTCACAGGGCCAGAACTCAATACATCCGAGAATTGTGACTTAACGCCTGAGGGAAAAAAGAAAGATACAGAAGACATCAATAAACTAACGAAAAAACCGGCTGGTGATTCAAAATCGAACGGGAAAGCTGAAGACAAATCCACTGTTAAGCCGGAAACTGAAAAACTTTCAGCGGAGAAACCTGGTTCGAACGATGGGGCAGCGCGCACAAACCAGACCGAGGAAGAGGCTTCGCTTTTTGAAGGTGCGCCAGAAATAACTGATGATATTCCAGCGCCGCCGCCTCCTGGCGCAGCGTCATCACGTTACCGTTTATCACGAGGCGCTTTTATGGTGCTTTGTGCTGCTCTTGTTGCCACGATTGTTGCGATTTTCGTCTTCGGAGATCCGCGATATTGGTGGGTGGATCGCCGTCTTGCCCAGACGGATGTTCTGTCGGACATCATCACGGAAACAGGCGTTCAGGAGTTTTTGGACACCGCGGAGTTTGAGGATATGCCGGCCCCCATCGTGCGAATGGGTGAGCTGTCGCAACGACGCGAAATCACAGGCAGCTTGTCGCAACAGGGCGAAGGGGATGATCGTCAAACCGTTGTGCAGTTCGACGAATTGTCTCTCAGCCTGGTGTTCGATGTGCGGCTTGACGCCGATCCTCAACGTGAAACGCGTGACATCATTCATGTTGAAATCGGTCAGACACCGGAGCCCATTTTCAGCTTTGGATCACCGATGCTCGTTTTCCCGAATGTGCGCGGTATAAGCGGTATCGACAGTGTTCCGGTTCGTCTGGGAATGCGGCGGCTCGCGATCGGATTGATGGAGCCGATACGCCCGATACTGGTGGAGGAGGATGTTGCTTTCGCGGTGTTTACGTTCCCGGTTCGGTTCGAATCGGGCGACCGCATTGAGATTTCTGTACCCTTCGAGCGCTCTCTGTTTTTCGACCCTTCAGCTATTCCGGATACGACTTATCAGTAGATTGACGGCTTTGAGGACGCCTGTTTTACGTTGCTCGAAGCGGGTTTCGGGATTTTCCCCCAAGAGATATGCAGCCTGTGCGTGAATGGCTGCCACGTCTCCGCGCAAGCGGCTTTTTTGCTCTGGCGTAAGCCGTGTCGGATCCAACTTGTCCATCATTTGTCGAGCTTCCCGCATCCGATGAAGCATCCGATGCGGGGCTCTCCGTTCGCCGTGAATGCGACGAAGTTCGGAAAGCGTGTGTGCGACATCTGATGCAGCCGCCGGATCGTTTCGGCTCCTTTCTATCATCCGCGCTATCGCTTCCATTTCAACAATTGTGATTGCATCGTTCTCAGAATAACAGGGTGCAATGTCCGGATCGGATCTGTTTCCATGAACAAGAGCTTTGATCGCCCAATGAGGCATGGTCTTGGGTGCAGGGTCTGCAAACGGAAAATGCCGATCGAAGCCCGGTTCAAGTTGATTACGAGCGGCAATCAGCGCAAACCCCAATCCCCGCCAGATCCGTTCAAGGGGATCAGAGAGTGTCGTCAGCTGGTTTTGCAAACCGCGAAACAATTCCTCCGCATCCGCAACCTGCGAATATTGCTTCGGGGCTGCGACAAAACCGCAAAGGTACTCCTCCACAAGACTCAGTTCCGCCAGTTCGGCGCTGATCTGTCCCGCATCTTGAAGCCGATACGCCTTCACGATCCATGATTCGGGTAGCTTCAGCTGTTCGATCTGATGCTGCAGTTTCAGACGCCGCTCGATCCATCCGTAGCCCAGTTTTGTTTCTGGCGCGAGTTGCAATGCCGATTCGGTGAACTCGACATCCCGCGGACTGATATCCTCGGGGAGGACTGCAGCTGATACAGTCGCGAATGAGGCGTATTTCGATGCATCGATCGCATGCAATGTTCGCATAGCCGCGAGCCGGCGATTCCCATTAATCACGACCCCGTTGCAATCAACCAATAGCGGTTCCGTCTGGATCGCCTCACGCGCCAATTCATCGAAAATCGGGCCGCCGGGATCCCTGGCTTTTGAAAGCAAGAGGCGATGCAGGAAGGACTGCGTCTCAAACGCTTCGGGGTTGTCTCGGATACGTGACAACACCTCCATATTTTCGGTCCGCTCGGCGAGGTCAGCGAGAAGCCGACCATTATCGACGCGATATATCAAAAGGGTATGATCTATTGCGGTGACTGGGATCTCTTGATAGCCATAAGACACAGGGGCAAAATATGAGCTTTCAGCTTTTTGAAGCGCCTTGGCGATTATCTCCTGGCGTTCCGCAGGTTGAGGTCGGCTTAAGGGAACAGCGTCCTGCAGTTCATCATGAGCTAGTACGGATTGCTTGATCATCGCTTCTACGCATCCTTTTGGCGGGCACGCCTTTGAGCTTCGGCGCGACTCTCCGATACGAACACTACCCCCTAACCAAGAACCTCACATTCGAAAAACAGGTTGGTACGCGTGCGTGGCAGGTTCATTGCACGGATGAAGCGCATGAGCGGGCAATTCCTCTCAAGGATCCAACCCGCTTCAATAGTTGTCAACTGGTGCCGCAAAGCACGGCAGGGCAATCGCTTCAGGCTAACGCGCGTGCGTTTGCGCGCGGAGCGTGATTCATAAGGGCTCCTTTGATTCGGAGCCCTGCCATGCCCGCCTTGTTATCGTCCGGCTCGTTACTCGATCACCGAAACGCCCAACCGTCATTCTGTCTCGGTTTAGCCTGTGGATAACTGCGATCGCGGATTGCGTTGGCGGGCATGGCGTACGATAATCAGAATTACAGTTGTAACACATGCTGTCGTGCGCATTTTAATTTCTGTAGCTTTTCCAGCTGCTTAGGAGCGCGTTGGGTTTCAGCAGGCGAATCCTGCCGCCCCAGCCAATTTCGAGTGTGAAGCGGTCCACTCACGAGGATCTTGCCATCTGCGGAAATCCCGTGAGAAGTCTCGGCAGGCTATATTTTGGCACGACATCGATAGCGCCGTGACCGGCTGTGCGCTCAATCACCGTTCTCCTGCGGTCGCAGGCGGGAAGCCTGATCCGGGGTGCCCGGGTCGGGATAGTCGTTGCCGAAATGGCTGCGCACGTAATTGGCCACCGCGGCGATCTGCTCGTCCGACATCTGGTGCCCGAAACGCGGCATTCCATAGTATCCCGTGAGTATCACGCCGGACAGGAAATGTTTCGAGATCAGCTTGGGATTGCCGGCGAGCAGCGGATGCGCGCCCGCAGCACCCTTTTCGTCCTCCATATGGCAAGCCTGACAGATGGTCCGATAGAGCGCCTCCCCATCGGTCCCGGTGAAGCGGTCGGGATTGTCCGAGAGGCGCAACAGAGTCGTGTCGACCGCCTCCCCCTGAGACGGGGATCCTGGCGGGCGCGCGTCCTGTTGTGCCGGGGCGCTTGATCGCATTCAGTGCCGATAGCAGCGATCCTTCCGGCAGCATCACGCGATCCTCGACGGTGACGGCACCGTTCCGCGCGCCCTGGCTCAGCGATTTCGCCAGAAGCGTCGAGACGTGCCCGCGCATGTCCTGTTCAAGATGGCCGATGCGCCGGTGCCGCCCGCCGACACTGCAATGCCCGGATGATCGACCAGACAGGCGCCCCGGCGCAGCACGGGATCATCAGGCTCGGCGCGTTCGCACGGCCCCCGGAAAGAGTGCGTTCCACGCGATCACCGCGGTGCGGATGCTGAACGGAAACGGCTGACCGGTCGGACGCCACGGCGCAGCGCATCGGCGAGGTCGTCGCGGTCATAGCCCCCGATCCCCTATTTGCGCGACGGGCTGATATTGCTGGCCACGATCGTGCCCATTGGCGTTTCAACCTGATAGCCACCTGACAGATCCTCGCCATGACAGGACATGCAGCCGGAGGCACGCGCGATATATTCGCCGTGATCAAGTATGGAAGAATCGGTTTCTGCGTTCGCGGCGAAGCCGCTTCCGGCCAGCATCAGGG
This sequence comes from Saliniramus sp., assembly GCF_035311605.1. NCBI lineage: Bacteria > Pseudomonadati > Pseudomonadota > Alphaproteobacteria > Hyphomicrobiales > Salinarimonadaceae > Saliniramus > Saliniramus sp. The sequence goes on along the minus strand of NZ_DATGCW010000312.1, from coordinate 15,170 downwards.
CCACGAAAGCGGCGGCAAGGCGGGCCAAAGCCCGGTACAGCACTTTCAGGGATCGCTTGGCTCGCGGCATCGGACCGTTTTCCCCGGGAGAACTGCACAGGTTGAACGCGGGCCGAGCGCAGGGACGCTGCGTGAGAGGGGTGCGTCTGGACGCGCCCGTATCGTTCCAGCAGCAATCATTCGCAAAGGTTCCGGGCATCTGCCGCAATGATGCTTCTTGGCATGAAGCCGCGCCCGGTCAGCGCTCCGACCCGCAGGCCGGCGCGGATCGCCCGCTTGCCCCCTTCACGCCGCGCCGTTTTCGCGCCATATCGGGTGCATGAATTCACCACTCGTCTTTGATCGCAATCTGGTACGCCGCCGTCTCGTCCGGGCTCATACACAGGGCTATGCGGATTTCCTGCTGCGTCATATCCTGGAGGATCTCGATCTCCGGCTGATGCCGGTGATGCGTGATTTCATCCTCGCCCTCGATATCGAGAGCCCGGATGCCGGCGTAGCGCGGCATCTGCGCGCGCGTGGGCATGCGCAAACAGTATTCCGGGTGGCGCCGGCGGGGCTGTCACGCAAGCAGGGCGATAACGGCGATGCGGTGATCGGTGATGCCGAGGCGCTGCCCTTTGCGCATGAGTGCTTCGATCTCGCCGTATCGCTGCTCGCCCTGCATGCGGTGAATGATCTGCCCGGTGCGCTTATCCAGATCAGGCGCGCCCTGAAGCCCGACGGGCTGTTCATCGGCTGTCTCCTCGGCGGTGCGACGCTGCATGAATTGCGTACCGCCCTGACCGATGCCGAGAGCGAACTCACGGGCGGGCTCAGCCCCCGCGTCGCTCCCTTCGCTGATGTGCGCGATCTCGGCGCTCTGATGCAGCGCGCCGGTTTCGCGCTGCCCGTCACCGATCTCGAGACCCTGCGCGTGCGCTACGACAACGCCTTCGCGCTGATGCAGGACCTGAGGCGCATGGGCATGACGAACACGCTTCTGGCCCGCCGCCGCACGCCCGTGACCCGCGCGCTGATGCTGCGCGCCGCGCAGATCTATGCTGAACGCTTCGCCGATCCCGATGGTCGCATTCCCGCGACCTTCGAGCTGATCTGGCTCTCGGGCTGGTCCCCGCACGAGAACCAGCAGAAGCCGCTGCGCCCCGGCTCCGCAAAGATGCGCCTCGCTGATGCGCTGGGCACGGTCGAGCACAGTGCCGGGGAGAAGGCTGCGCCCAAAGGGTGAGGGGCGGCAAAACCGGTTGCCCCGACCATCGAAAACCGGCACATAGCGGCGTTGAAATGCATATGTATCCGCGAAACCGAGGAAGCTGATCAGCGATGCACGCGCCACCGAAAGCGCAGAACGAGGAGATCGCAGACGTCAAGGAGCAGTGCGTCACGGCTCCCGATGCCGCGCGTGCGGCGCGGTTTTCGGTCGCCCCCATGATGGACTGGACAGACCGGCATTGCCGGGCGTTCCACCGGGTGCTGTCGCGGCGCGCTTTGCTCTATACCGAGATGGTGACGACCGGGGCGGTGATCCACGGGCCGCGCGAACGGCTGCTCGGTTTCTCGCAAGCGGAACATCCCGTCGCCGTGCAGCTCGGAGGGTCGGATCCCGGAGAGCTCGCGCAGGCGGCGCGGATCTGCGCGGATTACGGTTATGATGCGATCAATCTGAATGTCGGGTGCCCCTCGGATCGGGTGCAGGACGGGCGTTTCGGGGCCTGTCTGATGCGCGAGCCGGCGCTGGTGGCGGATTGCGTGGCGGCGATGAAGGCGGCGGTGTCGCTGCCCGGCACAGTGAAGTGCCGCATCGGCGTCGATGATCAGGATCCCGGCGAGGCGCTCGATGTCCTCACCGCCGCCTGCCGGCAAGCGGGTGTCGACGAGATCGTCGTGCATGCCCGCAAGGCCTGGCTGCAGGGGCTCTCGCCCAAGGAGAATCGCGACGTCCCGCCGCTCGATTACGCGCGCGTCTTCGCGCTGAAAGCCGCCAATCCGGATCTGCCGATCAGCATCAACGGCGGCATTCGTGATATCGATACGGCGCGCGCGCTGCTCACGCCGCGTGACGGCGTGACCCTCGACGGTGTGATGCTGGGCCGCGCGGCCTATCAGGATCCGGAACTGCTCCTGCAGGTGGATACGGAGATTTTCGGCAAGGCCGAGCCGCCGGTCTCGGATGCGTTTGCCGCGATCGAGGCATTCGAGCCCTATATCGCGCATCGACTGGAAGAGGGCGTGCGGCTCGCCTCGATCACGCGCCACATGCTCGGGCTCTTTGCCGGCAAGCCCGGCGCGCGGCTCTATCGCCGCCATCTCTCGACCCATGCCGTCGCCCCTGATGCCGGGCTCGCTACCCTGCGCGCGGCGGTCGATCATGTGCGTGAGGCGACGGCGCGGCGCGAGCAGGAGGATGCCGCGTGAGCTTAACTCCCGCCGATCCCGATTTCGAGAGCCGCGTGCGCGCGAGTTTCGTCCGCCAAAGCATCATGGCGACGCTTGGCGCGACGCTCACGCGGATCGAACCGGGCATCGTCGAGATCACGCTGCCCTTCGCCGATCACATCCTGCAACAGCACGGTTTCGTGCATGCCGGCGTAGTCGCCACCATCGCCGATTCCGCCGCCGGCTATGCCGGGCTGACTCTGATGCCGGCGGGTGCGGGGGTGCTCACCGCCGAGTTCAAGATCAACCTGCTCGCCCCCGCACAGGGCGAACGCCTGATCGCGCAGGGTCGGGTGATCAAGGCGGGACACAGCCTGACCATCGCCGAGGCGGATGTGTTCTGTGAGGAAGGCGCCACCCGCACACACGCCGCCCGCCTCACCGCTACGCTGATGAGCATGCGCGACCGGCAGGGCGTGGCGGATTGAGGGGATCGGTATTCGTTTTTGAATCCAGGCATATGCGGTTTGCGTCTGACGCAACTCACGTAACAAAAAAGGTGCTTTAGAGCGCGCTCCGGCCTGGCGGAGTCAGGCCGGGCGCTCCAGGTTATTGTTCGACGCATCATTTTTTTCCGTCAGCCGGTATCCACCTGACGGAATGATGCTCTAGTTGTCGTTTTCAAGAAATTCGGGATAGCGTTTATCGCTCACAGGACCATTCCTGTTTTGAACCGCGAATAGTGTGCGCAGCATCAGATATTCCAGATTGGGTGGCATGGGAGCTCGGGCTCGCTCGGTATGGTGTGGCAGAAATGTATCCGGATAATTCATGTATCCTCTATCAGCAAGATAATGCGCAAATTGCTCTGCAAACGCCTCGTTACCATCTGTACGAGCGTATCCTGATGTCGTCATTCCTGCTATGTCGGTGACGTTGGCGAGTAATGTTCGGTAAACTTGCAGGGTTCCATCATAGTATTCGGGGTCTACTATTGTTTCTCCTGCCTGTTCCAGGGTCATGCGCTCAACATCTTCTATCCGGACCTCGTATTCTTCAAAGAGAAGGCTGCGCCTTTCTGCTGGTGGCGCGTTCGGGAACAGTTTTTCCAGTGCCTCGTCCATCGACATGGCATCTTGACCTGCATTTGAGCTTGCTCCGCCGTATATTTCGAGAACCGGGCTCAGATTGCGAGTGAAGTCTCGCGACTCATCCGGCGCTTTGGCTTGAAAGGCGTGCCCGATTTCGTGAAAGAGTGTGAGCATGAATTTCGTTGCCCCATCGAAATCGCGCTCTGCGAAGCGCTGGAAGTAATCCAGCATCGTGGAAAGGAAGATTGTGCCCGATTCTGTATCTCCCATGCCCAGTAGCGGCCCCGTGTCTCCCGGGTAGGCGGGAGGAGGGTTCGGGGCGTGAACAGAAATGGAGAGGCCATTCAACGCGCCGGGAAATATCTCCGCGATGAGACGGAGATAGGGGATTGCCGCGTTGATGATGGCGCACATTTCCGCTTCGGAATGTTGCGCGAGGTTGAATTCCTCCGAGAGTTCGCTCGTATCAGCAAGATACATCCCGAAGCTACCCAAAACGGCTCTGATATCCGCCCACGAATGCACCATGTTTGCCGGTGGCAGGATATCCGCTGAGCGATCGATTTCAGGGATGGCATCACTCTCGGAAAGGCGCAAATCCTCCACCTCTTCTCCGCGATTCATCTTCATGATTCGATGAATGAGGACGATCGGGTGGAGGTGCGGGTTCAATGCGCTGAGCTCATAGAATTGCTCAAGCGTGAGTTTGCCTGCGGCGATCTGTTCGGAGACAAATGTCTCGGCACCACGCGAGAGAGGGTTCAGTTCCGGCGAGAGTTCGCCCCCCGACGCGACGGCTTCGAGCATTTCGATGGCTCGCGCGATCACGGGGTCGTTCTTGTCGCCTCCGGAAAGCGAAGCGGCGAGGGCGATCCGATAAATTTGCGGCAAATTCACCAGCCGGTCGCCAAGGGCGGCTACGAGACCTGCAGCCATCTTGGGATGCAGTTTGCGCATTTCGTTGGCGATCGCTGTCGAGGGTTCGGAAAGGAGCCCATCCGGAAGGCCGGCGATCTCCTCTGGAGCCATCGCGGCAGCGAGAGTATACAGCATGATCTGCGCTGAAATTCCGTGCTTCTCGATCACTTCCTCGATCGGATCAGTCCCATCGGTGAAACTCGAGTGACCAAGGCTGCGCCTGATTGCTTCCCTCAACTCTTCCTCGATACGATGGAAGTACCTTTCGAATCCACGCTGCGACGCGCCTCCGAGCAGCGGTGTCGAGCCTGGAATTTCGGAGGCGTGGGCTTCGTAGCGGTCGAGGAAGGCTTCGATGAGTGCGAGTGCCTTTTCATACTCGCCCTCAGCCTCGAACGCGGCGGCTCTCGCAAACACGGCTGCTGCGAGGGCCTCGATATGCTGCGGGTCTGAGAGGGGCCCGCCGATCAGGGAGTTGACACTGCCACCGCTGATCTCGCGCTCTAGACCGGTCATGATATTCCGGCTCTCCTGGCGCAGGCGGCCCTGTTCGGCGATCCTGCGCTGCGCGGCTTCCATTTGTGCGACTTCGTTACCGAGGCGATCGATCTGATCCTGGATATTCGCGATCCGCTCCTTCAGCGCATGGCGCTGTGCATTGAGGGCGTCGATTCTTTCTTGTGCCTCGGGCGACAGCGCGTTCGGGTCGGTGGCAGGAACCTCGCCCGGCAGGAATTGCGTTTGCGGTGCGGTCACATCATCCGGCGTTTCCGATTCCTCGATCTCGGTATCGGGGTTGCTCGGCGGTATCCGCGGCGGTGGATCTCCCGGCGGCAGATCGCTCGGGCTGATCGGCGGGAACGGATTGAAGCCATCAGGAATCAGCGCGGGCTGCTCGACGGGTCTCTGCGCTACGACCTCGCCGGTCTCCTGGTCGACAAAGGCGACCAGATGGGGGAATTCGCTGTCGTCATTGCGATCATAAACGCCGAGGTTGCCATTGGGCAGTAAGCCGAAGGCGACTTCGCGCGGGTCGATCCCTGCCGCCTCCAGACTGCGCACGAGGGCCAGCATCTGTGTGGTATCTGCAGTATCACGTGTATTGAGGACGAACAGAACCGGCGAGATTTTCGACAGGATACCGGAGAGCAAATGGCCAGCGGCGCCGGGGAGGGTTCGGGACAGGATTTCCAGAACTGTTCTCTCGGTGCCCGGTACCGGCGAGGGAACGAACGCGAGGACATCGCCGCCACCGGGCATCGCCGCCGTGGGCATGATGGCGCCGGAGCCGATCCCTTTCGACAGCGCGAAAGGTGTCGCGTCAGGTGAGCCATTCATCTGGGAAGACGTCGGGGAAAACAGCGGGCTGATACTCACCATGCTCGCAACTCCGGATAATGTTTGAATTAACGGGGTGCATAAAATCAGAATTGAAAGTTGACCCCTCTACCTTTATAATTAAAAAATATCAATTATAATTTTTAGTTATGTAAATTAATTTTACATCCGATAGAATTGATTTGCTGGTCAGGTGACGCCTGTGCGCTGCCGCAGAGATCGCCCTGGATAACTTGATGCCAAGCCATCAATCGCTGGGGTCCTGGCGTCGTGCCTGATCGGTCAATACCGCAAGAATTGAGCGTTCGCATGAGTCCACGCCCCACCCGATCTCCCTCACTTGCAGAACCGCCAAACACCTGAGGAACTGCCAGGCACTTGCAAAAGCGCCAAGTCGCTCTGGCGGCTCCGACGCTTGCCTCACAGCCCGAAAAAGCGCACAGAGCGCCAAACAACACTCAGCGGATGATAAATCCATGATGAACGGTTTGCCAATTGCCGATCTCGCCATGCTTGCCGTGGCGCTTCTTGCCGCCGGGGCGCTGACCGGGGTGCTGGCGGGGCTCTTCGGAGTCGGGGGCGGGGCGGTGATCGTGCCGATCCTGTTCGAGGTGTTCGGCATTCTGGGCATTGATGACGAGGTGCGCATGCCGCTCGCGGTCGGCACCTCGCTCGCCATCATCATCCCGACCTCGATCCGCTCCTTCCGCGGGCATTATCTCAAGGGCGCGGTGGATATGAGCGTGCTGCGCGCCTGGGCCGTGCCGGTGGTGCTGGGCGTGGTGCTGGGAAGCCTGATCGCGCGCTATGCCGACCCCTGGGTTTTCATGCTCGTCTTCATCCTGGTGGCCGGGGTGAATGCGATCAAGCTGCTCTTCGGCAATGAAAAATGGCGCGTCGCCATGGATCTGCCCAAGGGGCTCACGCTGCGCGCCTATGGCGGGCTGATCGGTCTGCTCTCGGCGCTGATGGGGATCGGTGGCGGTCAGATCTCGAATATCATCATGACGTTGCACAATCGCGGCATCCACCAGGCGGTGGCGACCTCCGCCGGGCTCGGTGTGCTGATCTCGGTGCCCGGGGCGCTCGGCTACATCTATGCCGGCTGGGGCCGTGAGGGCCTGCCGCCGGATGCGATCGGTTTCGTCTCGCTGCTCGGGCTGATCCTGGTCGTGCCGACGACCCTGCTCACCGCGCAGATTGGCGTGAACCTCGCCCATGCCTGGCCCAAGCGCAAGCTTGAGGTCGCCTTCGGCATTTTCCTTGCTATCGTCTGCGCGCGGTTCGTCTATGCCATCCTGACCTGAGACGTTGTGCGGAAGCGGCGCCGGCGCCGAGGCGCGCCGGCGCCTCGTGCGTCAGAAATTCACCGCATCGCCGCCCTTGAAGGCGAGCATTTCACGCGCTTCGTCGGGCGTGGCGATCTCGAGGCCGAGATTTTCGATGATGCCGCGCACCTGCTTGACCTGCTGGGCGTTGCTCTCGGCGAGCTGTCGCGGGCGGATCCAGAGGCTGTCTTCCAGCCCCACGCGCACATTCGCCCCCATCGCCGCCGCCATTGCCGCGATCGGCATCTGGTTGCGCCCCGCTCCCAGCACTGACCATTTGTAATCCTTGCCGAACAGGCGATCGGCGGTGCGCCGCATATGCGCGACATCCTCGGGATGCGGACCGATCCCGCCCAGAATGCCGAATACGCTCTGCACGAAAAGCGGCGGCTTGACGAGGCCGCGATCGAGGAAATGGGCCAGCGTGTAGAGATGGCCGATATCGTAGCACTCGAATTCGAACCGCGTGCCGTTGCCGTCACAGGTGGCGAGGATCGTCTCGATATCGGCGAAGGTGTTGCGGAAGATGCGATCGCGCGAGCCTTCCAGATAGGGCCGCTCCCAATCGTGCTTGAACTCCTTGAAGCGCTCCAGCATCGGATAGAGCCCGAAATTCATCGTGCCCATATTCAGCGAGGCGACTTCCGGCGCGAGCGTCGCGGCGGGACGCAGGCGCTCTTCCGCGAGCATGGTCGGCGAGCCGCCGGTGGTGAGGTTGATCACGCAATCGGAACGCTGCTTGATCACCTGCAGGAATGGCAGGAAGGCTTCCGGCGACTGGTCCGGCTGGCCGGTCTCGGGATTGCGGGCATGCAGATGCACGATCGCGGCCCCCGCTTCCGCCGCGCCGATCGCCGCTTCCGCGATCTCCTGCGGCGTCACCGGCAGATGCGGCGACATGGACGGGGTATGGATCGCGCCGGTCACCGCGCAGGTGATGATGACTTTATCGGTTTTGGCCATGGTTTCCTCCGGTCTGGCTTTGCATTATGCGACAGGGAAGGGCGCGCGCCTATTCGTCATCGCGCCGGGCGGATGCGCAGCGACGCGCACGTGAGCGCGCCATGCACGCCGAAGCCGCGCCGGGTTAACCATCATCGACGAAATGGCCGTGCATGACGCTACGTAGGGTATGCAAAGCCACGTTTTTGATTACAATCTTAGGTTAATCAATCCGCCGGTGCACGCTTTGGCGGACGTCTGACACATCACGCGCCGTGTCCGCATGCCAGGGCGCAGCAACAGCAAGGAGTGCCCGCGTGGCTGTCGTGCCGATCACGGCCCGTCTCAACACCCCTGTCGACCAGATTGGCGACAAGGCGCTGGAACGTGCGCGTCGTGATTTTCAGGAAACCGTGCGCGCCTCGAACATCAATGGCCTGCAGACCCGCACCCAGACGGAGACGGGCGGGCAGAACGACCAGCGCCGCAATGGCGGCGTGCCGGTGCCGGACGAGAGCATCCGCGCGCGGATCGCGCCAGCCGATCCGCGCGAACGTGCAAACGCGCAGACGGCACGGCGCGGACAGAATCCGCCGGCGGGTCAGGCACAGGCGCCCGGATTGCCGCAAGCCAATCCGCACGCTACGCCGCAAGGCGCCCTGGAAGCGGCTCTGCAAGCGGCCGCGCCCGCAATGGCGCCATCGCGCAATGACGCGCCCGGCGCGGTGACGGCCAGGACGGCCCGACCGCCTCCCGAGCCGATCGGCCCGCCGATACCGCGCGAATTGCTGCCGCAATTGCCGACACCGCCGCCCGGCAGCTCTCTCGTCGCCGAGGGTCTGTCCGGCCGCAGCGATCTGATCCATAAACCGGTTCGCGCGACCGAGGAAAACCAGCGCGTCGACGCCGTCGTTGATGACGCGTGGCGCGATGGCGAGACGGCGCGGGCGCCGCAATACCGCCTCAACAGCGCGGCGCCGCCGGAAATCGCGGCGCGAATCGCGGCTTTCATGCGCACCGGCGCGCTCGATAGCCGCCCCTTTGCCGTGACACCGGTACCCGGCCTCGTCCGCGATGATTCCGAGCCGGCATCGCAGGCGAAGCCGGCAGCCGGGCCGACTGAGACGCCCGCACCCGCCGCACCGACTGCGGCAGCGCAGGCCGGGAATGTCGATGCGCTAGCCGATTTCGACCGGCGTGCCCGCCCGCAAGTCATGCCCACCTTACCGATTCCGATGCAGGCGCAGACCATCGCCATGATGCCTGCCGGCCAGTTCGCCCCCGCGCGCACCGCTGATCACGACATGCCTGTCGCTGGCGTCTCGCAGCGTGTGAGTGACGAAAACGAGGCACGGGACCGGGAGCGGGCAGCGGCCCGGGTCGAGAGAAGCCAGCTGGAAAGCGCAAATCCCTTTTTCACCGATACGCGTTCCGCCACCTCCCACCCCGTCGGCAACCTCGCACCGGCAGGCGCCGGTCCGGTAAACCCGCTGTTCGCGCGGTGAAACCCGTTGCTTCTAATGCTTCATTGTTCCCTTTCTATCCGTAAGCGCCCTGTTTTCAAATCCGCCGTCAGAGGCTATGCCTAGCGCGCGCGGGTCTTGAGCATCCGCGCGCTCAGGCAACAGGGGTCCGTGATGACGAAATGGGTTTATTCCTTCGGCGACGGCAAGGCCGAGGGTGCATCCGACATGCGCAACCTGCTCGGCGGCAAGGGCGCCAATCTGGCCGAAATGGCCAATCTCGGCCTGCCCGTCCCACCCGGTTTCACGATCACGACGGAAGTCTGCACGCATTATTACAAAAACGGCGAAAGCTATCCCGACGGCCTGATCGCGGCCGTGGATGCGGCGCTCGCGGAAGTCGGACGCATCACCGGGCGCGGCTTCGGCGATGGCAAGGCGCCGCTGCTCGTCTCCGTGCGCTCGGGCGCGCGTGCCTCGATGCCGGGCATGATGGATACGGTGCTCAATCTGGGCCTTAATGACGAGACCGTGCGCGCACTCGCCGCCGACGCGCAGGACGAGCGCTTCGCCTGGGATTCCTACCGCCGCTTCATCACCATGTATTCCTCGGTGGTGCTCGGCGTCGAACATCACCTGTTCGAGGAGGCGCTCGAGGATTACAAGGAGCGCAAGGATTACCATCTCGATACCGAGCTCTCCGCGCAGGACTGGCAGGCGCTGATCGAGACCTTCAAGCGCATCGTCACCAAGGAGCGCGGCGCGCCCTTCCCACAGGATCCGCAGGAGCAGCTCTGGGGCGCAATCGGCGCCGTGTTCGGCTCCTGGATGACGCCGCGTGCGATCAAGTATCGCGAGCTGAATGCGATTCCCGCCGAATGGGGCACGGCGGTCAATGTCCAGGCCATGGTCTTCGGCAATATGGGGGAGAGCTCGGCCACCGGCGTCGCCTTCACCCGCAACCCCTCCACCGGCGAGAAGGCGCTCTATGGCGAGTTCCTGATCAACGCGCAGGGCGAGGACGTGGTGGCGGGTATCCGCACGCCGCAGGATATTACCGAAGCCGCGCGCGCGGCCTCCAACTCCGACAAGCCCTCGATGGAAAAGGCGATGCCCGAAGCCTTCGCTGAGCTCGTGCGCATCTATGGCGTGCTGGAGGGCCATTACCGCGACATGCAGGATCTCGAGTTCACCGTCGAGAAAGGCAAGTTGTGGATGCTCCAGACCCGTAACGGCAAGCGCACCGCCCGCGCCGCCCTCAGGATCGCCTGCGACCTCGTCGATGAGGGCGTAATCGGCGAGGAGGAGGCCGTCACCCGGGTCGAGCCGCAGGCGCTCGACCAGCTTCTGCATCCGATGATCGACCCCAGGGCCGAGCGCGACATCATCGCCAACGGCCTGCCGGCCTCGCCCGGTGCCGCGAGCGGGGCGATCGTGTTCTCCTCGGACGCCGCCGAGGCCGCGAAGAAGGCCGGGCGCAAGGTCATCCTCGTGCGCGTCGAGACCTCGCCCGAGGATATTCACGGCATGCATGCGGCGGAGGGTATTCTCACAACGCGTGGCGGCATGACCTCGCATGCTGCGGTCGTTGCGCGTGGTATGGGCAAGCCCTGTGTCTCGGGCGCCGGCTCGATCCGCGTCGATTACAAGGCCGCCACCATGACCGTGATGGGGCGCGTGTTCAACGAGGGCGAGATCATCACCCTCGATGGCGGCAACGGTCAGGTGCTCGCCGGCGAGATCGCCATGCTGCAGCCGGAGCTCTCGGGCGATTTCGCCAAGCTCATGGCCTGGGCCGACAAGCTGCGCCGGCTCAGGGTCCGCGCCAATGCCGAGACCGAGCGCGATGCGCAGATGGCCCGCAATTTCGGGGCGGAGGGGATCGGCCTGTGCCGCACCGAGCACATGTTCTTCGATGCCGAGCGCATCATCACCATGCGCGAGATGATTCTCTCTGACGACGAAACCGGTCGCCGTGCGGCTCTGGCCAAACTCCTGCCCATGCAGCGCGACGATTTCACCCGGCTGTTCGCCATCATGAGCGGCCTGCCGGTGACGATCCGCCTGCTCGACCCGCCGCTGCATGAATTCCTGCCGCATGGCGATGGCGAGATCAACGACGTCGCCCGCTCCCTCGATGTGTCGCCGGAGAAGATACGCCGCCGCGCAGCCGAACTGCATGAAGTCAATCCCATGCTCGGCTTCCGGGGCGTGCGTCTGGCGGTGGCCTATCCCGAGATCGCCGAGATGCAGGCCCGCGCCATTTTCGAGGCGGCCATCGCCGCCGGCAAGGAGACCGGCGCCAAGGTCTCGCCGGAAGTGATGATCCCGCTGGTGATGTCGCAGCCCGAGCTGGATACGGTCAAGGCGCGTATCGAGGCCGTCGCCGAAGCGGTGATGCACGAGAGCGGCGAGCGGATCGACTACCAGATCGGCACCATGATCGAATTGCCCCGCGCGGCGCTGCGTGCCGGCGAGATCGCCGCCTCGGCGGAGTTCTTCTCCTTCGGCACCAATGATCTCACCCAGACGACGCTCGGGATTTCGCGCGATGACGCCGCCTCCTTCCTGGGGACTTATGTGCAGCAGGGGCTTCTGGAACACGATCCCTTCGTCACCATCGACCAGGATGGTGTGGGCGAACTCGTGGCGCTCGCCGTCGAGCGCGGACGCGCGACGCGGCCCGACATCAAGCTCGGTATCTGCGGCGAGCATGGCGGCGATCCGGCTTCGATCGCCTTCTGCGAGAAGCAGCGGCTCGACTACGTCTCCTGCTCTCCCTACCGGGTGCCGATCGCGCGGTTGGCTGCTGCGCAGGCGGCTCTGGCGAAGGAGGCGCGCTCACTGGCCTGAACGGAAAGGGTCCGGACGAGCCGACGATTGCATTCTTCCGGGGGCGCGAGCGCCCTATGATTTTCGCTCTCCGGTCGCAACCGTATCGGTTTCCGGCGTCGAGAGAGGCTCAGCCGTCTGCCCCTCCCGCGCCCGGGCCTGAGCCCGTTCGGATGAGCCTTCCGGCGGATAGGGAAGCGTGTCTTCGAGTTCGCGCATGCGTGCGGGCGTGAGGCGGGGGAACGGCAGTGTGCCGGTCTTGCGCCAGCGGGCGACCTCCGCGTCTGCCTGAGCCGTTTGTTCCGCGTCGAGTCCGCGATCTCTCGTCATGTAAAGGGTCTGCGAGGGAATGGCGAAGCGGGTGCCTGAACCCTCGACGATCTGCTTGATGCGCAGGAAGACGTCTTCCCTGATCGCGTGAAATTCGTTCCAGTCCCGCGTCAGGGCATAGACCCGCAGGCCAATATCGAGCGAGGACGGCCCGTAATCGGCGAAACGAACCCGGATCGTGTCGTTGTCGATCCTGGGATGGGCGTGCAGCATTTCTCGGATCCTGACCAGGACAAAGCGCAACTGATCGTCGCTGGTCTCGTAGCGCAGTCCCAGAACACTGCTGATCAGCATCTTGTCGCAGCGTGCCCAGTTGATGATTTCCATATCCACGAATTTGGCATTCGGAACCGCGATGAGTGTCCGGTCCATCGCGCGGATCTGGGTGGAGCGGATCCCCACATCCTCGACGGTGCCGCTCATGTCGCCGAATGTGCAGAAATCGCCGACCCGGACCGGCTTGTCGGAGAAGAGAATCAGCCCGCCGATCAGGTTTTCCAGCGTTGGGCGGATCGCGAGCGCGACGGCCAGACCACCCACACCGATGCCGGCCAGGAGCGGCACGATATCGACACCGAGATTCTGCAGGCCGAAAGCGGCCACGCCGACGCTCGTCGCAACGGCCAGGATGCCGGACAAAAGCCGCACGAGACTGGCATCGAACCCACGTCCGGACATGGCAGGTGAAGCGAGAATCGTCGTGCCGATGGCGCGGAACAAGCGCCAGACGGCCCCTACGTAGAAGGCGAGTTCCAGAATACCCGCCGCAAACAGCAGGTAGCGCAACGCCATTCCCGTGAAGTTGATGTCGACATCAAGGAACAGGGCGGCGATTCGAACGAAATAGGCTGATACGAGCGGCGCGGAAATTGCCAGCCAGGCGAAGGGCGGCCCCGCAAAGCGGCGCGCCAGAGCATCGGTCACCCTGAAGACGCTCCAGCAGGCCACCGCCAGGATACCAAGCGTCAGGGTGAAGCCGAGCCATTGCCACAGGGTCTGGCCGCTGATCACGATGAAGAGCCATTCCGGCAGGCGCTCGACCACTTCACCGAGGATATGTGCACTTGGCACGAGATAGCCGGGCGTGGAGGCGTAGAATTCGTAGAAACCCGGCGTGACCTGCGCGGCATGAAAGTCCGACAAGGCCAGACTGTCCTCCGCGCGATAGGGTAGATCCTTCAGCGCCTCGTAATTCGCCGGCAGAAGCGCAACCGAATTGGCGTCGAACAGGAAATTGCCGGCATCGGGCCCCGTCTGCATCCGCTCGATCTCGATTCCGGTGCCCGGCAAGCGCCAACGATAGGCCTGATCCGATTCGAGACCGGCGAGATCGACCGCGTTGGGTATCGTATCGATCCGCGGCAGAGGCATGCGGTCGAGGATCTCTTTCAGCAACAGTGCCGATTCGATGCCGGTGTCCCGGCGCAGAACGGCGGGAACCTGAGAGAGATCAAAGACCGAGCTGGCCTGGCGAAGGTGATTATCGGCCTTCGCCTGCTCGATCCACGCCTGTTCCCGGGTGATCGCGGGCGGATCGGCATCATGTGCGGCCTGCGCAGCCATCGCGATCTCATGGGCGGCGTTCATGTTGGCCATGAACGCCTCGAGCGTGTTGCGGGGACTGGTCATGCGAACACCCGCCAGCCGCGTCGCGATGGTGTCCTCCATTGCGCCGGTCCGGTCCGAGCCGCGCAGATATTCCGCATAGGCGTCCGCGCGGCCATCACGGCGCGGCAGGTCCTGAACCTGGTGATAATCCAGTTCCAGATCGACGATCGTGCGTGCATCGAATTTGAATTCGCCCGCATCGCGCCCGCCATCGATCCGCATCATCCGCAGACCGGTCCCCGGTACGGTCCAGTCGACAATGCCATTCGCCGCTGCGGCTTGCGCATCCGGGATACTCGACGCCGCCGGCATTTGCGCGCGCGCGAGTATCTCGCGGGTCATCAGAACCCGCTCGATCTGCTTCGAGGTCGACGCGGCATAGGGCGTCGCGTCGAAATCGAAGCTTTCGACGGCGGCGCGTAAAGCGGTGTTCTGTTCATTCACCGGGGCATTCGCGCGGCGTGATGCGATGAAGGCATCCGTATTGCGCAGGAAATTCTCGAACGAGGCGCGCGGGCTCGTGGTGTCGGGCGGGCTCAGAGGCGATGGCGTGGTTTGCGCCATGACGACCGAGGCCGACAGGACGAGCATCAGCCATGCGAGAAGGCCTGCAGCGGCGAAGAAGCGTATCAGGCGAAGCGTCCCTGAATCAGGGCTGCAGAAACCTTGGCGCATGATGGAGGTATCTCGTTATCGGACGGATCGGGAAGGCTTTAGCGGATTGCGCGATGCCTGATCAGTTCCGGCTGTCAGAGCATGCTTGGCAGCACCCGGTCGGGCGGGCGGTGCCCGTCATGGAAGGTGCGGATGTTGACGATCACCTTTTCCCCCATGTCGATGCGCCCCTCCACTGTGGCCGAGCCCATATGCGGCAAGAGGACCACCTTGCCGGCCCGCGCGAGTTTGACCAGACGCGGATTGACGGCGGGTTCGTGCTCGAACAC
>NZ_DATGCW010000311.1:0-9386 GCF_035311605.1 Saliniramus sp. | reverse complement strand
CTGGTCTTTACTTTCGGCGAGCGCGATATCCTGGGGATGACACCGGACCAGTTCGCCCGGGTGACGGGCCTGTCGGCGTTGCTGCTGCTGCTCTCCGGGGCGGTCTTCGGACGCTATCGTGGACGGCTGTCGGACGCGTTTCGCGCCGTCGTGATCTGGGTCGCGATGATCATCGCCCTGATGACGATCTACACCTACCGTTTCGAGCTCGAAACCGTGGTCAGCCGTGTGCTCGGTGAGGCCGCGCCGGGCATGACGCGGGTAACAGAGCCCGGCGAGGTGATGGTGACGCGTGGCGGGACCGGCGGATTCATGCTCGACGGCACAGCGAACGGAGCTTCCATGCGCTTCATCTTCGATACCGGCGCCGACGTGGTGGTGGTCACCATGGATGATGCCCGGCGTATTGGCTATGAAGCGGAGGATCTGCGCTTCGTCGTGCCGGTCGTTACCGCCAACGGGCGCACCATGACGGCGCCGATCACCCTCGACAGACTGACCGTCGGCGACATCACGCAGAGCCGTGTGCGCGCTCTGGTCGCCCGGCCCGAAGCGTTGTCGCACAACCTTCTGGGCATGAGTTTCCTCGACGGGCTCGCCTCCTATGAGGTGCGCGGCAACCAGTTGATCCTGCGCGGGCGCTAGAGTGGCGCCCGGGACGCGAATCGTTGCGTCAATGGCGCCCCTTGCGTCGTATCCTTGCGGATTTCACGGAAGCTCCCGCTGATTTTCCGGAACAGCTTGACATTTCCGGGCGTTGGGATCATGCCCGCTCCGTCGCAGCTCGGCGATGCCTATCCAATCGAGAGAATGATGGACGACAGCCCTAGTCGGCGCTTCTGCGGAAGCGCCATGAATCCAGACGCGCAAGCTGCGCAGGCGGGTAACCGCACCGGCATGACGGTTCTGTTCGGCTGATCGCCGTTGGACCAGCTCACGCCGGTGTGCATACCGGCGAGGAGGTGGTCATGACGAAAAACCAGGCTCTTCTCGATCTCGAGGTCGATCGCAACGTCCTCGCGGACGACGAAACCCTCGCCATCGTGGCGCAGGCGCTGCGCACCTGTCTCCAGGACGGCGACAAGAAAACACTGCGTGCCTTCCTCGACACGCAGGAACCGGCGGATATCGCCACCATTCTCGACACGCTCGAAGCCGCAGAGGCGCTGGCCGCCATGCGCCATGTCGGATTGTACGAGCAGGCGCAGATCTTCGGCTATCTGGATCCCGAATACCAGATCGAGCTCTCCGATCTCATGGGCCGGCGCGAATTGGCGCGGCTGATGAGCGCGATGAGCCATGACGAGCGCGTCGATCTCTACAAGCATCTCGACCCCGTTGCCCGGGAAGCCGTGCTGCCCGGCCTCGCCAAGGCCGAGCGCGACGATCTGCACAAGCTCGCCTCATATCCGGAGGATACGGCGGGCTCGATCATGACCTCGGACTACGCCACCCTGACGCCCGACATGACGGCGAAGGAGGCGATCGAGGCCTTGCGCAACCAGGCGCTCGACGCCGAGACGGTGTATCAGGCCTATATCATCGACGCGGATCGCCAGCTTCTCGGCGTGATCAGCCTGCGCGATCTGATCGTGGCGCGGGCCAATGCGCGCGTGAGCAATCTGATGGATACCAATCCGGTCTTCATCCGGGCCGAGGAGGATCGCGAGGAGGCCGCCCAGATCATCTCCCGCTACGACCTGATCGCCCTGCCGGTGATCAATGGCGGCGACAGACTCGTCGGCATCGTCACCCAGGACGACGCCATGGACGTGCAGGAACAGGAAGCCACCACCGATTTCCACAAGGTCGGTACGGTGTCGGGGCTGAAGGCAACCGTGCGCGATGCGAGCATCTTCGTTCTCTACCGCGCGCGCATATTCTGGCTGGTACTGCTGGTCTTCGGCAATATCTTCTCAGGCGCCGGCATCGCCTTCTTCGAGGATACCATCGCGGCGCATCTGGCGCTGCTGTTCTTCCTGCCGCTGCTGATCGCCTCTGGCGGAAATGCCGGCGCGCAATCCGCAACCCTGATGGTGCGCGCGCTGGCGACGGGCGACGTGCGCATGAGCGACTGGGCCTCTGTGCTCGGGCGCGAATTCGCCACCGCGCTCCTGCTCGGCATATCCATGGCCGCAGCAGTCTCCCTGATCGGCGTGCTGCGTGCCGGACCGGATATCGCTCTCGTGGTTGCCTTGTCGATGGTGGCGATCGTGCTGGTCGGCGCGTTGATTGGCATGTCACTGCCCTTCGTGCTCTCCCGTCTCAAGCTCGACCCTGCCACCGCGAGCGCGCCGCTCGTGACCTCGATCGCCGACGTGACCGGGGTGATGATCTACTTCACGATCGCAACGCAGGTCCTCACCATGCAGGCGGCGTGAGACTTCCGGTCTCATCGATGCCGCACTGCGATGAGTGCGGCAATATGGTCACAGGCAGGGGCTTCCGCTCAAGGCGTGGGCATGCGGAACTTGGCGATTCGATGGCAATGCCTTAGGGGTTCTACGGGGTCGGTATCCTCCACCCGAATCACGTTTTGACGGATTGCTGTCGGCCATGATCGCTTTACGTGCCCTGAAGGGCCTTGCCCGGATTGCCACCGCGCGCCTCTCCCTGCTCGCCGCCCTCGGCCTTCTGGTCGCGGCCTGCCAGCCGCATGAGCCCAACCCGGTGATCCAGGCCGGTACGGGTCATCTCAATGCCTGGTATTCGGGCCTGATGGCGGATGACCCCTATGACGTGCCGCTGGTCAACAAGGCGCTGCTCGATCGTAAATTCCACCGCCAGCGCGTGGATTATCCGGGCCGCGAAGCGCCGGGCACGATCGTGGTCGATATCGACAATCGCTTCCTCTATCTCGTCGAGGATGGCGGCAAGGCCATGCGTTACGGCATCGGCGTCGGTCGCAATGGCTTCGCCTGGCGCGGCGATGCCCGCATCGCACGCACCGGCGTATGGCCGAACTGGAGCCCGACCGACAACATGCGCCGGATCGACCCATCGCTGCCGACCCATATGGAAGGCGGGATCGAGAACCCGCTTGGCGCCCGCGCGCTCTATCTGTATCAGGGCAACCGCGACACGCTGTTTCGCATTCACGGCACCAACGAGCCCTGGTCGATCGGCGAGGCCGTCTCCTCGGGCTGCGTGCGCCTTCTCAACGAAGACATCGTTGATCTCTACAACCGCGTGAAAGTGGGCGCGCGCGTGACGGTACGGCGCGGCGGTATCGGGGCGTAACATTCGCCTGATGATGATCGGGACCGAAGGGAGCGGCGTGCCGCTCCCTTTTTCGTTCCGGCGTCAGGCATTGCCTGCGAGGATCCCGAGCGCCGCCTCGACACCGCCGCCATGATGCGGGATGCCAGCCTGTTTCAGGCCGAGTTCCACGCCGGCGATCGTGCCGGTAACGGATGCGTCGCTGAAATCACCCAGGTGCCCGATCCGGAAGACACGGTCGGCGAGCGGGCCGAGCCCGTTGCCCAGCGACATGTTGGCACGTTCCAGAATGGTCTCGCGCAGGGCGTCGGCGGAATGGCCCTCGGGCAGGCGCACCGCCGTCAGCGAGGCCGAATGGCGGGCGGGATCGGCGCATTGCGTCTCGAAGCCCCAATGCGCCACGGCGGCCCGGGTGGCGCGGGCCGCGCGCTCGTGGCGGGCGAAAACGTTGTCTATCCCCTCCGCCTGGAGGAGTTCGATCGCCACTTTCAGTCCCTGCAGCATGTTCGTCGCCGGCGTATAGGGAAAGACGTTCGAGGCATTGGCCGCGATCATGTCCTCCCAGTCCCAGAAGGCCCGCGGCAGCCGGGCCCTGGCGGAGGCGGACCGCGCCTTCGCCGAGACGGCATTGAAGGAGAGCCCCGGCGGCAGCATCAGCCCCTTCTGCGAGCCCGCCACGGTGACGTCGACGCCCCAGCCGTCGTGATCATATTCGATCGATGCCAGCGATGAGATTGTATCCACCATCATCAGGGCAGGATGGCCCGCAGCATCGATCGCCTTGCGCAGGGCGGGTATGTCGGAGGCGACGCCCGTCGAGGTCTCGTTATGCACCACGCAGACAGCCTTGATCGCATGGCCCCGATCCGCGCGCAGCCGTTCCTCGATCGCCGCCGCATCGACGCCGCCACGCCAGTCGCCCGGCAGGATCTCCGCTTTCAGGCCGAGCCGTTCGGCGAGCTTGCGCCACAAGCTCGCAAACCAGCCCGTCTCGAACATCAGGACATGATCGCCCGGCGAGAGCGTGTTGACGAGGGCGGCTTCCCAGGCGCCTGTACCCGAGGCGGGAAAGATCACCACGGGCTCGCGCGTACCGAAGATCGGGCGAATGCCTTCGAGAACCGTCCCGGCGAGGCGTTTGAATTCCGGCCCGCGATGGTCGATCGTCGGGCGCGCGATCGCTTCCAGCACGGGCAGCGGACAATTGGTCGGCCCGGGAATCTGCAGAAAATGGCGACCGGTGGCAACTGATGGCATGGCGGGCTCCTCCTGCGGGACGATCTCGCGTCGACCCTGCCGATGCATCGCAAAGCCGCCCGGCACTGACAAGCGCGCCGCTGCCGTTTGCCCCTTTGGCCAGATGCCCGAACTTGCGCGCGTTACTGCGCCGTCCAGCCGCCATCGACGGAGAGGTTGGCGCCGGTCATCTGGCTCGCCGCATCCGAGCAGAGGAACACCGCCATGGCGCCGATCTGGTCGACGGTGACGAACTGCTTGGTGGGCTGCGCCTTGAGCAGCACGTCCTCGATCACCTGCTCCTTGCTCAGGCCCCGCGCCTTCATCGTATCGGGGATCTGGTTCTCGACGAGCGGCGTCCAGACATAGCCGGGGCTGATGCAGTTCACGGTGACACCCGCCTGCGCCGTCTCGAGCGCGACGGTCTTGGTCAGGCCGGCGAGCCCGTGCTTGGCCGCGACATAGGCTGCTTTGTAAGGCGAGGCGACGAGGGAATGTGCCGAGGCGGTGTTGATGATGCGCCCCCAGCCTTTCTGCTTCATGCCGGGAACGGCGAGGCGGATGGTGTGAAAGGCCGAAGAAAGGTTGATCGCGATGATCTGGTTCCATTTCTCGATCGGGAATTCCTCGACCGCCGAAACGTACTGAATGCCGGCATTGTTGACGAGGATGTCGATCGTGCCGAGCTTCTCATTCGCCTCCGCCATCATCCGCGCGATCGCATCGGGATCGGTCATGTCGGCGGGCGAGGTATAGGACTTGACCTTGCATTTCTGCGCGATGTCCTCGGCAGTCTGCGCATTCTCCTGCGGATCACCCAGCCCGTTGATCACCACATCGGCCCCCTCCGCAGCCAGCGCGCGGGCGATGGCGAGGCCGATCCCGGAGGTGCCTCCGGTCACGAGGGCGGTCTTTCCTGCAAGGCTCATGATGGTCTCCGGGTTGGTTGTGGGTCATGGGTTGTCTGGTGGTGCTTTCGGCAGCGCGCCCGACCGTACTTCTCGCGCATGATAATACAATCCCGCGCCCGGATTGGGAGGGTGAAGATCGCCCTCGATGAAGGGCACGCCCGGACTCCCCTCCACCAGGGAGAGGGGAGGGAGCGCTGCACGCTCCCTCACTTGATACGTTCGAGCACCGAAACGTAATTGGCAACCGCCGCGCCGCCCATGTTGAAGATGCCCGCGAGTGTGGCATCCTTGACCTGGATGCCTTCCGCCTCGCCGGCGAGCTGCATGGCCGACAGCGCATGCATGGAAACGCCGGTGGCGCCGATCGGGTGGCCCTTGGCCTTGAGGCCGCCCGACGGATTGACGGGCAGCTTGCCATCTTTCTGCGTCCAGCCTTCCTTGATGGCGCGGGCGCCCTCGCCCTCGGGGGTAAGGCCCATCGCCTCATATTCGATCATCTCGGCAATAGTGAAGCAGTCATGCGTCTCGACGAAGGAGAGATCGTCGAGGGTGATGCCGGCATCCGCGAGCGCGCTCGCCCACGCCACGCTGCAGCCCTCGAATTTGAGAATGTCGCGCTTCGACATGGGCAGGAAATCCTGCTTGTGGGTGGTGGCGCGGAAGGCGATGGCGCGCTTCATGCGCAGACCCGTCTCGACATCGGTGATGACGAGGGCCGCCGCACCATCCGAGACGAGGGAGCAATCGGTGCGCTTGAGCGGGCCGGCGACGAAGGGGTTCTTCTCCGATTCGGTGCGGCAGAACTCGTAACCGAGATCCTTGCGCATCTGGGCATAGGGGTTGGCGACGCCGTTGGCGTGGTTCTTCGCCGCGATCATGGCGAGCGCGTCGGACTGGTCGCCATGGCGCTGGAAATAGCCGGCGGCGATCTGACCGAACACGCCGGCGAAGCCGCCCTCGATCTCGCCGTCCTCGGGCAGATAGGAAGCCTTGAGAAGGTTGCGCCCGATCTCCTTGCCCGGCGTCGTGGTCATCTGCTCGACGCCGACCACGAGCACGACCTTCGCGCGCTTCGCCTCGATCGTCTTAACCGCCTGCTGCACGGCGGCGGAGCCGGTGGCGCAGGCATTCTCGACGCGCGTCGCGGCCTTGAAGCGCAGTGCGTCATCGGCCTGGAGCACGAGGGATGCGGTAAAATCCTGGGCGCTGAAACCCCCGTTGAAATGGCCGAGCACGATCTCGTCGACGTCACCGGCCTCGATGCCGGCATGGGCGATCGCATCGCGGGTCACCCGCACGACCATGCTCTCGACGGTCTCGGCATCGTGCTTGCCGAAAGGCATATGGGCCCAGCCCACGATGGTGGCGGTCATGATGAAGCATCCTCCAGATTTTCCTATGCCGACTGCCTTGCAATGCCGCCGGTCGATTGACGCCAATGTGGCCCCGCGCGCGGGCAAGAGCAAGAGCGAGAGGAGGGGCCTCAACCGGGAATGCGCGCCCGCTTCCGCGCCTGCGCGCGGCCGGAATCATTTCGCGGGAAAAGCGCGAAGGCCCCTAGCCTCACTGGCAGAGATGTTATAATAGAACATTCATGAGTGATCCCCATATTCATCAGGCAGCCGGTCATGCTCATGCGCCGCGTGCGAGGGCGCTGGCGCCGAGCTGGTCGCTGATGCGGTTGTCGGCGCTGCAGCGCCTTGCCGGGGCGGGCCTGCTGCTCGCACTGGTCTGGCTGACGCTGGCGCGCCTGATCGGCTGGATCTGAACATGACAGAACCGATGACGCGCATGACGACACAGGCAGCGATCCGTTTCGACGATGTGACGCTCGGCTATGACCGCCACCCCGCCGTGCATCATCTCGACGGGGTGATCGCACGGGGCAGCCTGACGGCGATCGTCGGGCCCAACGGTGCGGGCAAATCCACGCTTCTGAAGGGTATCGTCGGCGCACTGCGTCCGCTGGGCGGGCGCATCGAGATGCCGCGTCGCGAGGCTGCACAGCAGGGCGAGGCGACGCAGCAGGCCCGCATCGCCTATCTGCCGCAGGCGGCCGAGCTCGATCGCAGCTTCCCGATTCCTGTCTATGACCTCGTCGCCATGGGTCTGTGGGGCCGGCGCGGTCTGTTCGGGCGGATCCGCCGTGCCGATCACGCCCGCATCGCGGAAGCGATCGCCGCCGTCGGCATGACCGGGTTCGAGCGCCGGACCATCGGCACGCTTTCGGGTGGGCAGATGCAGCGCGTACTGTTTGCGCGGCTCCTGCTGCAGGATGCCTCGCTGATCCTGTTGGACGAACCCTTCACCGCGATCGACGCCAAGACGACCCGCGATCTGCTCGATCTGGTGCGGCGCTGGCATGACGAGGCCCGCACCGTCATCGCCGTCCTGCACGATATCGATCTGGTGCGCGAAGTCTTCCCGGAGACGCTCCTGATCGCGCGCGAGCCCGTGGCCTGGGGCGCCACGGACAATGTGCTGCGTCCCGAGAATCTCCTGCACGCACGCCGCATGGTCGAGGCGAACGATCCGTTCGCCCAGGCCTGTGAACGCGCTTGAGCCCGGAGACCTGCTCGTGTTCGACGCTCTGATCGGCCCCTTCATCCAGTTCGATTTCATGCGCCGGTCGCTGTTCGGCGCGCTGGTGCTGGCGCTGGGCGCCGGGCCCGTCGGGGTGTTCCTGATGCTGCGGCGCATGAGCCTGACCGGCGATGCCATGGCGCATGCGATCCTGCCCGGGGCCGCGATCGGCTTTCTGATCGCCGGGCTGTCGCTCCCCGCCATGACGCTCGGCGGTCTCACCGCCGGTATCGTGGTGGCCGTACTCTCGGGGCTGGTGACGCGCTATACGGTGCTCAAGGAGGATGCGTCTCTCGCGGCGTTTTATCTGCTCTCGCTCGCGCTCGGCGTTACCATCGTGTCCCTGCGCGGCTCGAGCGTCGATCTCATGCATGTGCTGTTCGGCTCCGTGCTCGCCCTCGACGATGCCGCGCTGATCCTGATCGCCGGCATCACCAGCGTGACCCTGCTGATCCTGGCCGCGACCTATCGCGGGTTGGTCATGGAATGCGTCGATCCGGTCTATCTGCGCTCTGTGGCGCGGATCGGCACGCCACTGCATCTGGTCTTTCTCGGTCTCGTCGTTCTCAATCTCGTCGGCGGGTTCCAGGCGCTCGGGACCCTGCTCGCCGTCGGGCTGATGATGCTGCCCGCAGCCACCGCGCGTTTCTGGAGCGCCGATGTCACCATGATGGTGGTCATTGCGGTTGCCACGGGCATGCTTTCCGGGATGGGCGGTTTGCTGCTCTCCTACCATCACGGCCTGCCGGCCGGCCCCGCGATCATCCTGGTCGCCGGTATCGCTTATCTGATTTCGCTCTTCCTCGGGCGTGAGAGCGGCCTGATCCGGGCCGCCTTGCCACGCCGCCACCTCGAAGCCTGAAGCGCTGATGCGAAAACGGAGGTTTTTATGCTTCACAAACGTAATATTATAACATTGCTCGCCGGGACGATGCTGGTCGGAGCAATCAGCATTCCCGCGCTCGCGCAGGAGCGCGTCCAGGCGGTTGCGACCTTCTCGATCATCGGTGACCTCGTCGGCCAGATCGGCGGCGAGCGCGTCGATGTGACGACGCTGGTCGGCCCCGACGGCGACGGTCACGTCTATTCGCCCAGCCCCGCCGATGCCCGCCGCCTGGCCGAGGGTGATGTCGTCTTCACCAACGGTCTTTTGTACGAGGGCTGGATCGATCGCCTGATCGCATCATCAGGCACGCAGGCGCCGGTCGTCGTGGTTGCGGAGAATATCGACGCGATCCCGGATGGCGGGCATGGCGACGCGCATGATGATCATGATCATGGTCATGATCATGACGATCACGGCCACAGCCACGATGATCACGGGCACGAACACGATGATCACGGCCACAGCCACGACGATCACGGGCACGAACACGATGATCACGGCCACAGCCACGACGATCACCTCCATGGCGAATTCGATCCGCATGCCTGGCA
>NZ_DATGCW010000310.1:0-4238 GCF_035311605.1 Saliniramus sp. | reverse complement strand
AGACCGATCGCTGCGGCAAGCCCCAGCGGCAAGGCGGAATTGCCCGGCAGGACCGCGACGTGATCGGGCCGGGCAGATCCTGCCTCCGTCACGAGCAATTCGCGCAGGCCACGCGGCGCCCCGGGCAACGCCCCCTCCCCGCACGCAAGGGCGAGACGCGCTTCGGCATGCTGCTGCGCCGCGAGGGGAAGCGAGGCGAAGGTATAGCTCGGCGTGGGCAGCGGCATCGCCCATTCCAGGGTCGGCGCGTGCCAGGGATTACGCGACCGGCGCCGCCCCATCAGCGCCTGCAGGATCAGATCGAGAGCAAACAGCGCGAAACCGATTGTCATCACGAAGCCGAAGATCGACGAGGTCAGATTGAGCCCGGTCCATTCCGGATTGCCGGGATAGACGTCGATACGGCGCGGCATGCCCATGAGACCGGTCAGATGCATGATGAAGAAGGTGCCATGAAAACCGATCAGGATCACGCAGAAAGCGGCGGCGCCGAGCCCTCTGATCGGCGCGCGCCCGGTGATCTGCGGCATCCAGTAGGTGGCCGCCGCCATCATCGGAAAGACGAACCCGCCGATCAGCACGTAATGCAGATGCGCCGTGACGAAGGCGGTGTCGTGCGCCTGCCAGTTGAACGGCACGATCGCGAGCATCACGCCAGTCAGCCCGCCCATGACGAAGGTCAGGAAGAAGCCGATCACATGCAGCATCGGGAGGTGCAACTGCGGCTGCCCCTTCCACATCGTTCCGATCCAGGCGAAAACCTGCACCGCCGTCGGTACCGCGACCAGCACAGAGGCGGCGGAGAAGAAAGCCAGCGCCATATGCGGGATCCCCACGGTGAACATGTGGTGGACCCACAATCCGAAGGAGAGGAAGACCAGCGCCACGATCGCCGCCACGATCGCGCCGTAGCCGAGGATCGTGGTGCGCGACAGCACCGGTATGATCGTCGACAGTACCCCCGCCGCCGGCAGGAAGATGATGTAGACCTCAGGATGGCCGAACAGCCAGAACAGGTGCTGCCACAGCAGCGGATCGCCCCCGCGCGCCACATCAAAGAACGGCCAGTCGAAGGCTCGTTCGATCTCGAGCAGGACCGAGCCGAGGATCAGCGGCGGGAAGCCGACCAGCATCATCACCGAGGTGCCCAGAAGATACCAGGCGAGCAGCGGCATCTGCGTAAGCGTCATGCCCGGCGCGCGCTGGCGCAGAATGGTAACGGTTATCTCCGCCGCCGCGCAGATCGCCGAGATTTCCACGAAGGTGATGCCAAGTAGCCAGATATCGGCATTGATGCCGGGCGAGTAGGTCGCACCCGAGAGCGGCGTATACATGAACCACCCGTCATGCGGCGCGACGCCGGCGAATAGCGCGAAGAGCAGGATCAGCCCACCGAAGAGATAGCACCAGTAGCCCAGCGCCGTGAGGCGGGGAAACGCCATGTCGCGGGTGCCGAGGATCTTGGGCAGCATGTAGATCGCCAATCCTTCCAGCATGGGGATGGCGAAGAGGAACATCATGATGCTGCCATGCATCGTGAAGATCTGGTTATAAAGCTCCGTATCCAGAAACGCGCCCCGGGGCGTCGCCAGCTGCGCGCGGATCAGCATCGCCAGAATGCCGCCGATGGCGAAAAAGACGAGCGCCGTCCCCATGAAGCGCAAGCCCAGCGTCGTATGGTTGACGGCAGTGATCTGCCCCCGCAGACCCCGGTCGTTGCGCCAGACCCGGTCCAGCCCGCGATGCAGGGCGAGCGCGCGTTGCGGGGCATTGGGCGTGATGTCGGGCATGGTTTTCGCCTCACTCATCGGTATCTCCCGCGCTTGCGGGAAGAGCATCCGGCCAATCCTCGGCATCATGCACGATAACGATGAAACGCATGCCCGCATGGCCGATGCCGCAGAACTCGGCACAGATTCCCGACAATGTACCCGCTGTATCAGCTTCCAGCCGTAACCTGTTGGCGCGCCCCGGTATTGCGTCGATCTTGCCCGCCAGACGCGGCACCCAGAATGCGTGGATGACATCCTCCGTCGTGACCAGCACATCGACCGGGCGGTTCGCCGGAATATGTAGCACGCCCTCGGTCTCGACCGGGCCATCCGCCCCCGGCTGGGTGAAGCGCCAGCCCCATTGATAGGCATGGGCATGCACTTCGATCGCGCCATCGTCGCGCGGCAGGATGCGCTCGCCCACCCACAGGCCGGTGGCGAGCACGGCTGCCAGCACGCCGAGCGAGAACCCCAGGCCCAGCCCGTACGTCCAGCGACGCTCGGAAACCGCGCGCGGCGGGCCGAAGGCGAGCACCAGAAGTGCGACAACGAAGAGCGTCAGAAGCGTGGCGCCGGCGAGCAGAGCCCACCAGAGCCCGGCGATCTCGGCGGCATCGGGCCCCGCCGGGGCGAGCGCGGAGAGGCCGCCATCGCATCCCGCGAGCCCGAACGGAACCGCGAGCGGGGCCAAACGCTTGATCGGATAAGGCAGGACATCAAGGAGCATACGCATATGGCTGATGAGCATGGTGAAACCGCGCATCAGACGCTGGTCGATCCGATCGAGGAGCGGCGCGCGCTCTACGATACGGAATCCAAGATCGCCATTGCCGGCCACCCGCTCCACGCCATGCTCGTCGCCTTCCCGATCGCGCTGACCATGTGCGTCCTCGGCGCGGACCTCATCTATTGGTGGACGGCGGACGTGTTCTGGCCGCGGGTCGCTGGCTGGGCCGCTTTCGGCGCCTTCCTGATGGGGGTGATCGCGGGCGTGACCGGGACGGTCGAACTGCTGGTCGTCCCCGCCATCCGTAACCGCTCCGCCAGCTGGACGCATTTCATCCTCGCGGTGATGCTGCTTTCGATCCTCGCCGCCAACTGGCTGCTGCGCATCGGTGATCCCGAGCGCGCGGTGCTGCCCTGGGGGCTTTTGCTGTCGCTCGTCGCAGCAGGAATGACAGGTATTACCGGTTGGCATGGCGGAAAGCTCGTTTTTGATTATCAGATCGGCGTCAGGATTCCTGGCAAGTCGCGGCCCTGAGGTTCGAGCAGGAAGCCCGGCAGCAGGTCTGTCAGACCGGTCAACTCAGGCTTTGCCAGCACCAGCCAGAGCACCGTCAGCATCAGTGGAACGCCGAGGACGAGGGCGATCAGGGGCGGTGGCATGCTGTAATCGCCCGCGCCCTCCCCGCTTCGCACGATCAGATGTCCCAGCCAGGCGTGGACCAGCACCATTCCGCATACGGCAACGAGCTTGGCCAGCAGCCACGGCGCGACCAGATCGGTCACCAGAATGAGCGCAGTTCCGGCCATGACGGCGATGATGGCGGCGGGGGTGATCACCATTGTGTAACCGAAATGGCTGATCCGCCGGAACTGCGTGTAGCCTTCCTGCTGGCGAACCGCTTCGCCGCGACCGCTCAACTGCATCAGGACCGGCAGCAAAACGAGACCCGCGCACCAGATCGACAAAGCTGCGATATGGAAAGCCTTGAGAAGCGCGATCATGCGGCAAATCCCCGGCTCCAGCTGCGCCGCAGCAGGAAGGCCGTCAGCACCGCCATCGGCAGCATGCCCGGCACCCACATGATCAGCCCGGCGAGTTGCTGATCGGCCAGCGGTGTCAGGCCAAACGGGGCGGTGAGCGGAAGATGTTCGGGATAGAGAATCTGCGGCGCGAAAGTCAGCACAGCACCAATCAGCCCCATCTGACCCGCGAGACCGGCCACTGCCGCGCTTGCGGAAAGCGTCTCCAGCGCATCATCGCGCGTGTCGAAGACGGCGCTCCAGAAGGCCCATGCGGTTGCGATCAGCGCGATCTGCATCAGCCAGTAAAATGCGTCATGGTTCCACGCGGCGGCATAGACCGCAGGCACATGCCATGCCCAGAGGACGCCCGATACGGCCAGAAAAATCGCCGCAGGCGCGCGCCGGCGGAACGGGAACGCGATCGCGAGCGCCGGCGCGACGAGACCGAGCAGAACCAGATGATGCAAGGTGCGCGCGGAAAACAAGGCCACCGTCAATGCACAGAGCGGCGCCACGAAGGCGATGAAGGCGGCTGCGCCAGCCAGCGCGAAAGCGCTCTGGCGCATAGCCCTATCGGCGCAATGCGCCTCCCGCAGGCGCCACATCCCCGCAATGCCGATCGCGGCGAGCACAAGGATCAGAAACGGGTCGAGATTCCAACTGGTAGAAAGCGTATCCGACGTCGGCGCGGGACCACAATACGGTTCGTATCCAGCC
>NZ_DATGCW010000309.1:0-22933 GCF_035311605.1 Saliniramus sp. | reverse complement strand
CCGTATTCCGAACCGGCGATGACCTGAGAGACGCCATGCGCCCGCAATTGTGTAGCAAGGCCCTCAAGGTCGCCCGTGAAGGTGTAATCTGCTTCGAAATCATCGGGGCGGAAACTGGCTTCGTGAAGGTCGAGCAATTGCTCCCGGCTGCGGACATGAACGCAACGCGCGCCGTGCGCCAGCAAGGCCGGCGCGAGCCGGTTTGCCGATGAATAGGCGTTGACGATGGCGATGAGCGGCCCGGTATCGGCCCGGCGATCGGACATCACGATTGCCCCTTGATCATATCTCGTCTCCGGGCGCGGCTATCCGGAACGGCCCGGCGCGGTTCATGGTGTCGAGAACGGCGATATCGGCGTCGATCACCGTTTCGTCGTGATGCTTGAGAAAGAAGGTCGCGCCGTAACTGTAACCGTCGCAGGTCGCCTTGATCGTCCGGCCAATCGGTGGAGCGAGCGCTATATGGTTGAAACTGGCGAGAGCGTCGATCGCATCCCCGCCGGTCATGGCGCGCAGCAGGCCATGCCGGTCGGCGACGAAGGAGTAATCGGCAACGAAGACGTCAGGCTCCGCCGCATCGGGCAGCGGATCCCGGAAAGCGCAGGCCAACCCGGCTTCGAACAAGGCCGTCTGCCCCCCGATTCCGGCGAGGCGGCACAATCCCGGCAGTGGCTCCGTCGCGAGGCGGGGCGCACATTTGACGCATTTCAGCCCGTACCCGGTTTCAACGAGCTCGAAATGCAGCGGACCCGCGTCGATGCCGAAGGCTGCTGCAAGGCGCGCAAGGCGTTCGGTCAGCGCGTCCGGCAAGCGCGCCCTCGGCAGGTTGACCACACTCACCAGAATGTCGCGGCAGCCGCGCGGCATGACCAGACAACGCCAGCAATCCGCCAGACTGAAGACACCACCGGACATCACGCCGTTGACGAAGATCGGTCGTCCGGGCAGATGACGGTGGATCTGATACCCCCCCACCGACGCGCGCAGTTGCTGCAGGTCTTCGCTGTCGGGGATCCGGTCGTGATCGATGATCAGCGCCGATCCTTTCGAGGAAAACGAGTAGACCGGGCGCACGACCAGAGGGCTGGCCGGATCAGTCGCGAAATCAGCCACATCGTCAACATGCCAGCCCTCGAAAGCCAAGGGCGGATCGGTCGCCCGAATCACGGTGTGCTGATGCGATTTGTTGCAGATCAGGGCAGGATCGCAGGTATCGCGATAGAATCCCGCCCGGCGGTTCGCGATCGCGGCGCGGGGCACATCGGCATCGGTTTCCGCAATCAGAAAGACATCCTCGCCGCACGGATAGCCGGTGAGACCCGTTTCGGTGGCCCGGTCGCGATGCGATTGTCCGGCGGTTCCGTCATCTGCGGGCGGCGGCGCGTGTATGTCGTCATGGCGTCGTGACACCGTGCTCACAGGCCCGCCTCCACACGGGTCAGGCCGTCAAAGTGGATGCGGCGCACCCCGCCGTCACGCGGCTGCGTCAGCGCGAAGCGAACAGCGTTCCAGACCGCCGGGGCACCGAGAATCGCACCGCGCGGACGTGGCGCATCCCAGGCTGGCGAAAGCGGGTCGACATTCTCGAAATCAGGCGGAAACAGACCCGTCACACGCAGCCCCTCGGCTGCATGGCGTGCGCCGAGAATGTCGCAGAAACCGGCCAGGCCGTGTTTGGCGGCGTAGAATGCGGGATGGGCGCTTGAGCGCTGGTAGCCCGGCTCGCCACAGACCGAGACCATTGCCAGGATGTCCGCTGAGCCATGGGCGCGCAATGTGGGCAGAAGATGATGCGTCAGCAGGATCGAGCCGGTGAGCCCGGAGGCGATCGTCTCGACGATATCCGCGTCGGTCATCGGCACTCCGGGTTCTTCCTCCAACCAGCGGGCCGCGTTCAGAACCAGAATGTCGAGCCAGCCGGCATAGCGCGTCACTTCGGCAGCGAAGTCCGCGACCGATCGGGGATCCGCGAGATCACAAACATGGACATGCGCCGTGCCGCCGCGCTGCGTAATCTCCGCCGCGACAGCGTCGAGGGCCGCACGGTCCCGCCCCGAAATGACGAGCTCGGCCCCCTCCATCGCGAAAAGCAGGGCAAGACTGCGCCCGAAATCGCGCCCGGCTCCCGTGATCAGGACACGCTTGCCAGTGAATGCCGCAGGCGAATCGCCCGGGTTTCGTTTCGGATCAGCCATTCTTCCCTCCATGCCCCGCAGGGACCGGTGGCACCGTCAGGGATCCCGCTGCCCCGGTGGCAAAAATGCCCTCGGTGATGAAGCGGGCGGCATGCGCACCCCACGCTTCAGGTGTCGGGTAGTCTGCGTTTTCGCCCGGAAGACAGGCCGCCAGCATTCCCGTATTGATCCCGCCCCCCGGATCCAGCGCGACGGCGCGAATCTGCCCCGGGAGTTCCGTCTGCAGTGAACCGACCAGCCCCTCCACGGCGAACTTGCTCGCACAATAGGGTCCCAGCCCACGCGTTGCCTCCCGCCCCCAGCCGGAACTGATGGCGATGAAGAGGCCGCTCCCGCGCGCGAGGAATGCAGGCATGAAGGCCCGCAAGGTGCGTACGATGCCCAGCGTGTTCACATCCAGCACGTCGCGCCACGTATCGACGGGTATCGTCCAGGCTGCTGCGCGTTCATTGATGATCCCTGCATTGGCGATCACGATATCGGGGACTGCCTGCGCGCAGGCTTCATGCGCGAATGCGCCGAGCGCGGCTTCGTCGGTGACGTTCGCTTCCATGATGCGGTGGGGTGCGCCCCAGCTACCGTCCGCGTGTGCCGCTGCCGGCAATTTACGCACGCCGCCGAAAACGGTCACGCCTTGCGCCATGAAAGCTTTCGCGAGCGCTCGACCGAGTCCCTGTGAGACACCGGTTATCGCGATTTTTTTGAAGTCACGCCCAGCAAGGCTCTGGTTGTGCAAATCTGGTCTCCCAAGGTTGTTCTGGCCTATGCCGAGAGCAATTTTTAATAATAAAAACTATATTAAAATAATCATAGAATGTGGAAACAGGTTGTCAATTGTCATGCATTCCGGTTTCTTGTCGTCTTCGCCATCCATCAGCGCCGCAACATCCACGAGAGCGAGGCCGGAGACGAAGACGAAGGGGCAACCTAACGCGACGGCCGCGTCATGATCAGCGCGGGCATCACCGAACATGATCGCTGACTCTGCGGCGAGACCGTGTCGCGCAAGGATGCCCCCCATCGCGGCGGCTTTGGCTATCGGCGTGCCGTGAATCTCGCCGAGCCTGGAACGCAGACCCGCATTGACGAGGGCCTGTTCTGCTTCGCTCGCCACCCCGCCCGTCACCACATGCGCCGGAATCCCGGCATCGCCGAGAAGGGTGAGCAGCGCGTCGGCACCGGGCGCGGCACGCGCCTGCGGATAGGTACGGGCGAGGCGCTCGGCATAACGGGCGGTTCGCTCTCCCACGAACGCGTCGCGGTCTCCCACCTCGGCGCCCGGCAAACCCGCCAGGATGGCGTGAAAGACCTCGAAATGCTCGCGCCTGCCGCGTCCGAACGCGCGCTCGAAAGCCTGCAGGCAAAGAGCCACGCCCTCACGGGGAAAGTCCCGCAGCGTATGGGCGACGGCCTCGGTCTTGATCCGGTTCGAATCGAGCAGGACACCATCACAATCGAAGAATGCGACGCGCGCCCGGCAGACCCGCTCCGCCAGAGAAAGGCCGGTCGCCCGATCCGCGGCAGTTTCGGCGGGGGCCGCGTCAGTCATGCGGCTTCTCCGGAGATTGCCCGTCTCGCCTCGGCGAGCGCGTCCGCGTCGAAACGCCCGGGCTGTCCGGTCTTCGCCAATCGGGCGAGCAGGGCGAGCCGCGCAGCTTCGTCGAGCTGCGCATCTTCCGCAATGCGCTGCGCATAGGTCGGGTGCAGACCGGTGCGCGCCTGACGGCGGTAGAGTGCGGATGCGCCCCAATTGGCACGTGCATGCAGGGGCTCGATCTGCTCGGCGAGGAAAAGCTCGAGCCCGACAAGGGCGGCCTCGGCCGGGGGGCTCCCGGTCACCAGACGCAGGCTCTCCATCTGGGCATTGCCCGCGCCACGCCCGAGCCCGCCCATCGTCGCATCGAGATACCGGGCGCCTGCGGCGGATGCGGCGGTTGCATTGGCTACGGCCAACCCGCAATTGTCATGCGCATGGAAGCCCAGCGGTACCGGCAGAACCTGCGCCAGCGTCCCTACAAGATGCGCGACATCCGCAGGCGTCATGCGGCCGAAACTGTCGGCGACGTAGAATGCGGCGAGCGGCGTATCACCGATCACGGTCGGCAACTTCCGGCCCAGATCCTGTGCCGAGAGATCAGCAGCCTGCATCAGATTGACGATGATGCCGACGCCATGCTCGGCAAACGCGCGGGCATAGGCGACCGCACGCGCGAGGTGCGGCATCCGGGTCGCGATTCGAATCACGGAAATCGGAATCCCTGATGATACGATGCGCTGCATGATCGTGGCGGCATGCACAGAGGTTCCGGTATCGGGAAGATCCGCCGCATCGACCATGATGGCGAGCCGCGGGCGCTCGACACGGCGCAGGAGCGCCGATTGCTGCGGCGTGAGTGATTCCGGCAATCCGGCGAAATCGCCGGCGCCGGGAGGTTGCGACGGTGTGGAGCGCATGTAACCGATCTCGATAATGCCGAGATCGAGTGATCGGGTCACCGCGAGATATGCAGCGAGAAAAGCATCGTCGAAATGCCAGCCCGTCTGGTAGCCGCCATCGCGAAACGTGCAGTCGAGCAGAATCGCCATGGTCACTACGCCGCGTTCTGACCGGAGGGCGTATTGCCCGGCGCGCCGGGCAGCGCAGACTGCGCGTCCCGGGTCCAGTCGAAGATGGTTTCGAGCCGGTACCAGTTGAGTGGCGTATCGTTCCCCGGCAGCCTGCGCAGCAGTTCGCCGTGCATCAGATCGTCCCATTGCTGCACGACCGGGTGCAGTGCCACCGCGCGCGTGAAGTCACGCTCGGGATCGAAACCGGGCTCAGCCTCCACCTGCATGAACAACGTGTTCGGAGGCAACAGGTGGATCGACATGGCGCGAAGCCCGATCACCGCGAGCGCGCCGTCCGGTCCTGCGATCTCCGAGGGGACGGCGGCATGTGCCTCGCGATAACGCGCCAGTGCTTCTGGTGATACAATCTCGATTGCGAAGGCGATCCGCATCATGCTGCTTCTCCGGGTGCGAGGGCTTTACGGGCACGCTCCATGAGATCGTCATAAACATGCTCGATCTCGGCCAACGTTTCCGTGTCGACGTGAAAATCCAACGGCGGACGAATCAATGTCGTCTCGATCAGATTCCGGCGATGCAAGAGGTGCTTCGATATGCCGAGATAGCAATCGATGCTGTTCATCATATGGCACATCAGATATGAGAGCTGATATGCGAGCGGTCTTGCCCGTTCTTCCCGGCCGGATTCCAGGAGGCGCCAGATCGTTACAGTGATCTCCGCGATTTCCGTGGCGGGAATGACGCCTGCAAGTCCGCGTCGGAACGTGTCGGCCAGCATCATGCCGCCATCACCCTCGAAGATCCGCGCCCGCCCATCGGTCGCATCGCGCAATTGCGACAGCCTTGGCGGCGATGGCTGTGCCTCCGGCTTGAACTGGATCTTCGCGGGGCCGTAAGCGTCCAGAAGGCGGCCCTGGACGGCGATCGACAGGGGCCGTTTGGCCAGCGATTTCGCGTGGTGGACCAGGATGGGAACGGATACGCTTTCAGTGACTGCCGCGAAGTAACGGAACATCTCCTCGTCATCGAGTGCCGCCATCGCCGGATGCATCACCAGAAGCGCATCGCATCCCGCCGCCTCGGCCTGACGCGAGAATTCGCACGCCATGCGGATGCTCTCGCCACCGGTACTCATCACCGCGCATCCCTTTGAACCACAGGCCTCTGCGAGCAACTCCGCGACGCGGAAACGCTCCCGGGCGGTCAGCCGCGATACTTCCGAAACCTGGCCGACCACCACGCCGTCGCACCCGACATTCAGCATGTGATGAACCTGGCGCCTGAAGTCATGCTCGTGAACGTCGCCATTGTGATCGTAAGGCATGATGACGACCGGCATGACGCCGCGCGGTACAATCCCGGTCGGCTGCGACCGGACACCATCGGCAGCGGAACCGCTATCCGCTCCTGAATCCGTGATCATTGTTTCAATGTCTCCCTGACTGGCGCCCGGGCTTGAACAGGGCGAAGCACCGGACCGGCCGCATGAAGGGCTACCCGGTGATCAGGCGCTTCGCTGAGCCGCGATGTTCGAAAAGGCTAAAAAAACACGTATAAGTTGTCAAGAATAAATTTTGCATTTTTAGTTTGCAAAACCAGTTTCAAATGGCTAGATAACAACCGAAGAGTGTGTGAGCGCAATATGCCCGGCGCGCGACTCGGTTAACGCATCCAGGAGCGAAGCAGTGCCGCAACCGTCACCCATACACGACCTGATCGGCGTTGGCCTCGGTCCCGCGAATCTCGCACTGGCACTCGCCCTGCGCGAAAGCAATGCCGATTTCCGCATTCTGGAGCGCAAACCCTGCTTCGGGTGGCATCGGGGCATGCTACTCGCGGATGCCACGATGCAGATCCCCTTTCTCAAGGATCTCGTCACGCAACGCGACCCGACCAGCCCTTACAGTTTCCTGTGCTATCTCCAAGCGCGTGGGAGACTCGACGCCTTCGTCAATCTGCGGGCGTTTCATCCCACTCGGCGCGAGTTTCACGACTATTTGGAGTGGTGCGCCCAGCAGGTTGCCGATCAGATCGCATACAGCAACACGGTCGTCGGAATCGACGTCGCACCGGATGCCCTGCCGGGCAGGCCCGTCACGGAATTGGTGGTGCGGTTGCGCCACGGGGGATTCGTCAGGCAGGTCCGTACGCGCGCCGTGTCGCTCGCGCTCGGCATTGCGCCGAGGATGCCGAACGGAATCCCCAATGACTCGCGCATCTGCCATACCGCGAATCTGCTGCCCTATCTCGAAGCCGCGCAACCGGCTCCCGGGGCACGTTTTGCCGTCATCGGTGGCGGGCAGAGCGCGGCGGAGGCCGTGATGCATCTGCTGGACCGGGATCCGACTGCCGAAGTGCATGCCGTGATGACGGCTTTCGGCTTTCTGCCCGCCGACGACACACCATTCGTGAACGAGGTGTTCGCCCCCGGCAACGTCGATGCGTTCTACGCCATGTCCCCGGACATGCGCGCCGCTGTGCGGGAGCGGCATGCCAATACCAATTACGGCGTTGCCGATCCGGAGATCATCGCGGCGCTGTATGAGCGGACCTACCGAGAGCAGGTCGAGGGCCGACGCCGCTTGCATCTCGCGCGACTGTCGCGCCTCGTCAGCGCCGCGCCGCAGCAATCCGGTCTCGAACTGCACATCGAGGATTGCGTCGGCGGCAATATCCGCCGGCTCGGGGTCGATCATCTGATCTGCGGGACCGGCTACGAACCCGTGGCGCCTCAGAACCTGTTCAGCGATGCATTGCGCGCGCTCGTGCATGTCGATGCCGGCGGGAAGCCCGCCCTCCTGCGTGACTATCGCGTCAGAACCGATCCCCGGCTGCGCGCTGCCATCTATCTGCAGGGTGATTGTGAGCAGACACACGGCCTCTCCGCAACACTGCTGTCCAATCTCGCCGTGAGAGCCGGCGAAATCCGCGACAGCTTCCTGAGACGGGCTGCGGATACCGGGAACAGCGACTATGCCGAAACCGGCACCTGACATTCTCGTCATCGGCGGCGGCGTGATCGGTCTCGTCAGCGCCTTCACCTTGCAGAGGGCCGGCCTGAATGTCGGCCTCCTCGAGGCGCGCCGGATCGGCGCTGGTGCATCCGGCTGGGCCGGTGGCATCGTGCGCCGTCTGCATGATGATCGTGATGATGTCGATCGCGCCGCAGCCGGCCTGCACATCCTGCGCGACCTTCGGCGCGCAATCGGCGTCGACGTGCCCTTTCATGAGACGGGCTATGTCCGTTTTCCCGAGGGCGCCACCGCCGATTCGCAGACCGCGATCGCGGGGCGGTCAGGCCTGAACGGCAATCGCCGGCTCTCACCGGGAATCGCGCGGCTGACAGCCGAGGGGGCCGTCATCTGGCAGGATCACGCGGCTCTGGAGCGGATTTATCCCGGTTTCGCGGCGCAAGGCCCCGGCGCATGGCTCGAGCCCGCAGCCGGCTGGGCCGATCCGCGCCTCGTGTGCCTGGCTTACGGGCAGGCTTTCGTGCGCCTCGGCGGGGCCCTGCTCGAAGGAATCCGCGTCGACGGGATCAGTCCGGTAGCCGGTAGGGTCACACTCTCCACGACATTGGGAGAGATGTGCGCCCGTCACGTGGTGCTCGCGCTCGGCGACGGCCTGCCGGGTTTTCTCGATCTGCACGGATTCGATCACGCCTTCTACGTGAAGCCCATCGAAGTCGCGCTGTTTGCGCCGCCCGGACCCTGCCATGCGCCGTGCTTCACCGATGATGCATACGACGTCTACGGCAAGCCGGATGCAGATGGGCGCAGCGTTCATATCGGTCACTCCCGCGACAGGCATGCGGGCGCCGTACCGGGAGCCGCACCGCTCGATGCCGCGCATCTGGGCGCCACCCTCAGCGCTGCTGCGTCGCGTTTTCCCTGGATCAGGCAAGCCGTGGTTCACGGCGGCGTGTGCCATGGTGAGTGCTTTCACGAATCGGGAAAGCCCGTGGTCGACGCGCTCGATGCCGGTGCCGGCACTGATGCGGATCTGGCCCGCATCATCGTTGCCGGCGGCTTCAGCGGCACCGGTATCAAGATGGCCCCCTGGGCTGCCGGACGCATTCTGGAACTGATCCGGGAGCGCGGCGACGCCGGAGGCGGCGGCGCATGACGCGGGTCATGATACTGAGGATCTGATCATGGATATCTTCGATTTCTACGAATACAATGCCGAAGCTTACGACCTGCGCTGCCGGCCCTTCGCGCCCGAGGGGGCTCCTGCAGGAGCCATGGTCTGCGAAGTGGCGCCGGGCCAGGCCTCGCGCATCCACAACCATGCCGAGCGTGAAGCCTTTCTGGTGCTGGAGGGACACGGCATCGTCACGGACGGTATCAGCCGCAAGCCGATCAAGGCAGGCCAGGGTGTCAGTTTTGCGCCCTTCGTCAATCACATCATCGAGAACCACGACGCGACACGCCCGCTGCGCATGATCTCGATCTACTGGATGGGCGATCTGACGGACGCCTTCGGCGATGAGGCCGCGTCAGGAGAGGCGCCTGACGACACCCTGGTCTTCTCGACACCCCCGACGCCGAACGGCGATCTGCATCTGGGGCATCTCTCCGGCCCTTATCTCGCCGGCGACATTCTCAACCGAGCCCTCAGGCAACGCGGCGCGCAAAGTTTCCATGTCACCGGACGCGACGACAATCAGACCTATGTCCAGCTTGCAGCGATGCGCTCCGGCAGCGCGCCCCAGGACGTCGCGGACGCGCATGCCGCGCAGATCGGCAAGACGCTCGCGTCAGCCGGAATCGCACCCGACGGTTTCATCACCCCGGATCGTGAGGGTCCCTACGCCGCCTTCGTCAACGACGTCATCGCACGCCTGATGCGAAGCGGCCATATCGCGGCGCGCCGTGCGCCGGCTTTCATCGATGCGAACGGAAACGTTCTGCATGAGGCTTATGTACGGGGGAGTTGCCCGCATTGTGGCGCGGAGGCCGACGGCAATGCCTGCGAAGCCTGCGGCATGCCGATCGCCTGCACTGCCCTGATCAATCCCCGCGACAATCGCACCGGGGCACCGGTCCGGGTCGCCGAGGTCGAGCGTCTCTTCTTCAGGCTTTCGGCCCTGCATGGAGACATCGCACGAATCATCAAGCAGATGCACATGCCAGCCCGCGCCTATGCCTGCTCGCAGGCGATCCTCGATGCGGGCCTGCCGGATATCGCGATCACACAGCCTTCCGAATGGGGACTGCCCGTGAGGGTGCCCGGTTTTACGGATCAGATCGTCTACGTCTGGTTCGAAATGGCGGCGGGATATCTCTTTGGCGCCGCGAAGGCCATGGACCCGCAGGCCACGACCCCGGATGAAATCCTTGTGGCGGCGCGCCGCGCCTATACTCCCGAGCGTGCCGTCGTCCATTGCTACGGTTTCGATAACACCTGGTATCATACAATCCTGTTCCCCGCCGTTCATGCGGCGCTGGATTCCCGGCTCGCCATGCCGCGCGCGCATATCGTGAACGCGCTGCTTGACCTCCAGGGCGCGAAATTCTCGACGAGCCGCAACCATCTGATCCGGGCTGCGGATCTGCTGCGCGAAGTGCCGTCCGATGCGGTCCGCTTCGGTTTGTGCCTGTCGCGGCCGCAGGATATCCGAAGCGATTTCGATCTCGATCGCTTCCTGGAACAGGCCGGTCATCTCTTCACCGGGATTCTGCCGCAATGGCGCGACGGTGTGACGTCCCTGCTGGCACCCCACGAGGCGAAGGCGCCCGAACCTGGCGCCTGGCTCGCCGACCAGCAGGCCTATCTGCGACGCATGCAGGCGCTGTCGCGCAATATCGATCACCTGCTGACGCCTGACGGTTTCGATCCGCGTGCCGCCGCACGGCTACTGCGCGATTTCGCTGTCGACAGCCAGCGTTTCTGCGCCGCGCAGCAACAACTGGGCGCCGAGGGCCCGATGCGTGATTACGCGCGCACCGCAGCGGCGCTCGGCGCGCTGGGGCTCAAGGCTTTCGGTGTTCTCGCAGCACCAATCATGCCCGACCTGGCTGCGAATATCCGTG
The DNA here is from genome assembly GCF_035311605.1 of Saliniramus sp. Taxonomy (NCBI): domain Bacteria; kingdom Pseudomonadati; phylum Pseudomonadota; class Alphaproteobacteria; order Hyphomicrobiales; family Salinarimonadaceae; genus Saliniramus; species Saliniramus sp. Next base: position 12,135 of record NZ_DATGCW010000309.1, on the reverse strand, counting down.
CGGCTTTCGCGGGCCCCTCTGATCACGTCCGCGAATCGCTCGCATTTCTGCCGGCCGGTAACAGCTTCGACCCGGCCCTCATCGCAATGCCTTGCGCCATCGATGCCCCTTCGTGCCGGCGCGCACTGGAGACGTCATGCGGATTACGATCTCCGGATCGGGAGCCTGCCTGATGCAGCACCGCAAGATCGGCATCGCCGGCCCCTTCTCGGGGCCGCGACGAGAATACGGGGCGTTGCTGGAGGCCGCCGCACGCAGCGCATTGGCCGAGCGCAATGCAGCAACCCCGGGACTGGATTTTTCCATCGTCATTGCTGATGATGCCGCAGCGCCGGCTACGGCCTGCCAGGCAGCGCGGACCCTGATCAGTGAAGGCTGCCGCGTCGTCGTCGGGCATTTCAACAGCGATGCCGCCCGCGCCGCCGCGCCGCTCTACCACGAAGCCGGTATCGCGCTGCTGCTGCCTGCCGCAACGGGTGACGGTCTGGCAGCGCAGACCGGGGCGCTGCGGCTGTGCGCACCGGACCAGGCCCAGGTCCGCGCCCTCGCCGGGGCCTGTATGGGCCGGCGGATCGCCCTCATGCATGATGATACGGCTTATGCCAGGCGCCTGGTCCGGGCCCTGTCCGAGGAAATCAGCAGGGGTGAGCGTCGAACCGTGGCGATACGGCTGGATCCGGGCACGCCTGTTCCGGATACCGATGAGGCCATCCTGCTTGGCACACATGTCGCCATCGGCGCAGCCTTGCGTCACTGGTATGCCGAGAGCATCGGCGGCGCGCAAGCGCATCCCCGTTTCTTCGCCTGCGATGATTGCAGCATTCCCGCCTTCATGGACCGGATTCCCCCTGCGCTTGCCGTCACGATCGCGTCGCCCCTGCCCGACTTCGAGGCCGCGACCCGGGAGGGCGTGGGTCTGGCGGTTGATGCCATGCGCGCTGCACCGGGGCGAGAGATCGGCTTCCTGCGGGTTTCGGGTTTGTTCGATGAGGCCGGCGAGCGCATCAGCGCGGGCTTTGTTCTCAAGACGCGGCATGGTCTCGGGACGGGTTCTGACGGGCTTGAAGGGACCGGTGCATGATTGCGCAGGCATACCGGGAACAGGCGCCGCGACGCCTTTGCGCAATTGCAGCAAATCTGTCGGAAAATGGTGGGCGCGACAGGGATTGAACCTGTGACCCTTCGCGTGTGAAGCGAATGCTCTCCCGCTGAGCTACGCGCCCGATGCCGATTTCGTATGTTGTGTCGCGTCCCGCGTCAAGCCCGCTTTTCGCGTCGGCTGCGGTGCAGCAGGGTCAGGGCGAGAACGAGCACGATCAGCGGCAGCGGCCAGGGCCAGAGATAGGCCGGGGCGAAGACGATGACATATCCCGCCGCCACGAAAGTCAGGCGGTGAATCAGATGGCGCAGGTGGTGCGCATCACCCGGATCCGCAATGAGGCCTTCCAGTTCCACGGCGCTGTGAAACACCGCGAATCCGGCATAGAGCGCGATGAGAAACACCGGCGCGGCGAGGACGAGCCCCCAGAGCAGGCGTGTCGGACGCCCGACGCGGCGCAGGAAAAGGGCCGCCAAGAGCATCAGGAGAAGTGCTGCGAGCGCGCCCGCCACCCCGAACAGCGCGATCAGCGCCTCCGTACGCGGATTGATCGGCTCGCCGCGCTCCAGTACGCGCAGATAAATCAGCGCCGCAGCGGCGAGGCCGGCCAGGGCGATACGCCAGGCGGTGCCGGCGAGAACGACACCGATATTGCGCAGACCGCCTCTCCCGCGCCTCATCGCTGCTCAGCCGACCGATGTGCGGGCATTCTGCGCGGCCTCGCGGATGGCGGCGATGTTGCCGGCATAGGCCTCCTGCCCGCCCTTGAACACGGCGGATCCGGCGACGAGAACATTGGCACCTGCCGCGACGACGTCCGGAGCCGTCTGCGCCGTGACGCCGCCATCGATCTCGATCTCGATCGGACGATCCCCGATCATGGCGCGCACCTGCGTGATCTTGGGCACAACCGAGGCAATGAAGGCCTGGCCGCCGAAACCGGGATTGACCGTCATCAGGCAGACCAGATCGACCATGTCAAGAAGCGGTGCGACAGCCTCCGCCGGCGTGCCGGGATTGAGGGCGATCCCGGCCTTGCAGCCGAGCGCGCGAATCGCCTGCAGGCTGCGATGGGTATGCGGGCCGGCTTCGGCATGAATGGTGATCACCTGCGCACCCGCATCCGCGAAGGCCGCGAGATAGGGATCGACCGGCGCGATCATCAGATGCACGTCGAAGACCTGCGTGGTGGCCGGGCGGATCGCCTTGATGATCGGCGGTCCGAAGGTCAGATTGGGCACGAAATGCCCGTCCATCACATCGATATGGATCCAGTCGGCACCAGCCTCGACGACGCTCTCCACTTCGGCGCCCAGGCGCGCGAAATCGGCGGAGAGGATGGAGGGGGCAATGCGCAGCGGGCTTGGATCGGTCATCCGGGCAATCCCAATGGTGGCGATTTCTGGGGGTTGTTCCGGCACGCGCTAGCATGCGCGCACGCGCCGCGCAACTGCGCCCGGCGCATCCGGCCGTGCGATGCGGACAAGCCGCGCCATCGCCTTAACGCTTTTTGAACCTTGATTCGCGATCCTCGCGGAAAGCGGCACGGTGTGTCGCCTGTGTCACGAGTATCGAGGGTGTTCGCGTGCGTCGGCGTCGGAAATTCTTCGGAATGCGGTGGGTCTGCGCCACCGTCGCGCCATGGGCGCTCGGCGGGGGCATGCTCGTCTCCTTCACCGCCGTAGCGAGCAACGACGTCTCCGATATCGGCCATACCATCCGTGCAACGGGTCGCATCGGCACGATCACCGCGAGTGACCAGCTGATCACCCCGCCGCGCGTGACCAATCTGCGCGCCCTGCCCGGGTCGACGGCGCTGACCGCCGCGCCCGCCGCACGCAAGGCCTCCCTGCGTTTCAGCCTGCCCGATGACGCCCTGCGCACGGATCTGGTGCGCCCGCCCCGCTTCGAGCCGAAAGACGGTGCCTTCGAGGGTGAGACACCCGAGCTGAACCGCGACAACAAGGGCGATCCCTATCTGCCGCTGCGCCCGACCCTGAGCCGGCTGGGGCGTGATCTCGGGAACGAAGACCCCCATCTGCGCGCCCTTTCGGGTGCAACGGACATGCTGCCGGCGCTGGAGCGCGGCGGCGCCCTGCCCGACCAGCTCAGCCTCGAGCAGAGCTTCGAACGCCCGCCGCAGCCGACCACGACCGATCGCGCCACAGCGGAGCGCTCCCCCGAAGCCGCCGAACAGGGATCATCCGGGATCGGCAAGGCCGGGGGCATCACGCCGGATCGTGACGGGGCCACCCCTTCCGTGGCGCGGGTGGAAGCCTTCGCGGCGATGACGCCGGTCACCCATAGCTGGAACCCGGTCGAGGTCACCGCCCTGCCGGTGACCCTGCCCGCCGGCGTCTCGCGCTTCGTGCGCCGCTATCCGAACCAGCCGCATTACGGCGCCCTGATCGATCCCGGCAAGCGCAAAGCGGAAATGCGCTGCCTCGCGGAGGCGATCTATTTCGAGGCCCGCAGCGAGCCGGAACTCGGCCAGGCTGCCGTGGCGCAGGTGGTGATGAACCGCGTGGCCAGCAGCCTCTATCCGGATTCGATCTGCGGCGTCGTCTACCAGAACCGTCACCGGCATCTGGCGTGCCAGTTCACGTTCGCCTGCGAGGGCCGCGCCCTGCGCATTCGTGAGCCGGCGCCGTGGCGGCGCGCCGAGCGCATTGCGCAGGAAACCATCAGCGGCACGAGTTTCATCGAGAGCGTTGGTCTCGCCACACATTATCACGCCGATTACGTCAATCCGCGCTGGGCCCGCGCGCTTCTGCGCCGCGACAAGATCGGTCGGCACATCTTCTACCAGCTGCGCCCCGGCCAGCGCTGAGGCGACGTCCGCCCTCAATCGATCTGCGGACGCAGATCCAGCGTGGCGCGCTTGCCGATATCGTCGTAATGGCGCTGCAGCCAGGCCCGCCCCGCCGCATGGCCACGATCCTTCAAGGTCTTTATCGTGCTCCAGTCCGGGCGGATGCGCGAGGAAGCGGCGAAATCGTCGAGATAGCCCGTGGGCTCGACACGGTGCATCAGGACGCGCTTGTAATCCTCGTGCGAAAGCTTGCCTTCGTCGATCAGGCGCGTGACGAATTCGATGGCGCGCAATTCCTTCACGAGGCTCGCATTGAAGGTGATCTCCGAGAGGCGGTCGGCGATTTCGCGAGCCGTGCGCGGCGTCTCGCGGTGCTCGATCGGGTTGATCTGCACGAGCAGGATGTCATCCGCCGCGACCCCGTAGAACAGCGGATAGAGCGGCGGATTGCCCATATAGCCGCCATCCCAGTAGGGCACCCCGTCGATCTCGACCGCCTTGAAGACCTGCGGCAGGCAGGCGGAGGCCAGCAAATGATCGACGGTGAGTTCCTCGCGGGCGAAGACCTTGAGCTTGCCGGTCCAGACATTGGTCGCGGCGATACACAGCTTGACCTCGGGGCAGGCTCGGACATTCTCGAAATTGATCAGATCCGCCAGAGCGTCGCGCAGGGGATTGGCGTCGAGGGGGTTGGAATCGTAAGGATTGGAGAATTTCTTGAAGGTGTCGAGCCATATCCGTCCGAAGGAGTCTTCATCGTACCAGAAGCCCATCATCCCGTCGAAGACGCCACGCTGCATCGGTGAGAGCTGCCCGCCAAGGCTGACCCGCTGCCAGAAGGCTTCGAGCCCGGCACGCGCGCCGTCCGGGCCGCCTTCCTGCCAGCCATCGGCCAGCGCGATCGCGTTCATCGCCCCGGCGGAGGCGCCGGAAATCGCCTCGATGGCGAGGCGCCCGTCCTCGAGGATGGCGTCGAGCACGCCCCAGGTGAAGGCGCCGTGCGAGCCGCCGCCCTGGAGGGCGAGGCTGATCGTCTTCTCTGCCTTCGGGCCGATGAGCCCGCGCGGCCCCTCTGCGAGAGATGGTGCCCGTCCGCTCATGTGATCCTCCCGATGGCATGCCTGAAACCGTGTCACGGCGCGATTTTGCCGCAGCGCAATATACTCATATAGGCACGCCCCGTCCCGTCTTTCCAGAACAGCCCGGCGGGTTCATGCGGTATCGGCTTGTGATCGCCCGTCGGATCGGCAAGGATCAAGGGGCAATCCGGCGCATCACGGTCGGGAGATCGCCATCAAGGCGGCATGGGAGGATATCATGGAAGAGGCGCCACACGGGGCCGGTGCCGCCAATGCGCGGCGCAGTGCCCGGATTCCGGGATTTCACCGCATGAGCATGGCAGAACGCCGCGCCGCTCTTGCCGCCTTTGCCGGGCTCGGCGATGACGACGTCGCACGGCTCGCCGAAACCGGCGCCCTGCCCGCCGATCTCACCGAGCGCATGATCGAGAATGCGGTGGGTGCCATGCCGGTTCCGATCGGCATCGCCACCAATCTGCGCATCGACGGGATCGACCGTCTGGTGCCGATGGCCACCGAGGAATCCTCGGTCGTGGCCGCCGTGTGCAATGCGGCGCGGCTCAATTACGATGACGGCGGCTTCACCACCTCCGCCACGCAATCGCTGATGATCGCCCAGATCCAGCTCGTGGGCGTGAGCGATCCGCTCGGGGCACGGCTCGCGATCCTGGAAAACCGGGCGCGCATCGCCGAGATCTGCAATGCCTGCGATCCGGTTCTGGTGCGCCATGGCGGCGGCTTCACGGATCTGGACGTACGCATCATCGAGAGCCGCAGCGGGCCGATGGTGATCAGCCATATCATCATCGATACCCGTGATGCGATGGGCGCCAATGCCGTCAACACCATGGCCGAGACGCTGGCCCCGCACATTGCCGGCTGGACGGGCGGGCGGGTCTATCTGCGCATCCTGTCCAATCTCGCCGACCGGCGTCTGGCGCGCGCGCGGGCCGTATGGCGTGCGCAAGCGCTGGGCGGGCCCGATGTCGTCGCGGGGATCGTCCAGGCCTCGCATTTCGCCGAGGCCGATCCCTATCGCGCCGCAACCCACAACAAGGGCGTGATGAACGGCGTCGGCGCCTGCGTGCTTGCAACCGGCAACGATACCCGCGCCATCGAGGCCGGCGCCCATGCCTATGCCGCTCGCAACGGGCGCTACGCTTCGCTCGCCCGTTTCGAAGAGAATGCCGCCGGTGATCTCGTGGGAACGCTGGAAATGCCGCTCGCCGTGGGGCTCGTCGGCGGCGCCACGCGGGTGCATCCGGTGGCGCGCCTGTGCGTGGCGATCCTCGGCGTGGAGAGCGCGAGGGAGATGGCGCGCATCTTCTGCGCCATCGGCCTGGCCCAGAGCTTTGCCGCGCTCAAGGCATTGGCGACGGACGGGATCCAGAAGGGGCATATGGGGCTGCATGCCCAAAACCTCGCCATGATGGCCGGTGCGGTGGGCGCGGAGATCGATGCCGTGGCCGGGGCGCTTGTCGCATCGGGCAGCGTGCGCATGGATCGCGCCGAGGCGGAGCTGGCGCGCCTGCGCGGCAAGGGGGCCTGAGCGCCGCATTCTGCAATATCCGGATTTCGCAATATCCGGATTTCGCAAGGCCCGTATTTCGGGAGGGGCAGATGGGTGAACCGATCGCTTTCGTGGAAGTCTGCCCGAGGGACGGGTTGCAAAATCTCGCCGCGCCGGTTGCTACCACGCTGAAGCAGGAATTATGCGAAAGACTGTTTTCGGCCGGTATCCGTCGGCTCGAATGCGCTTCCTTCGTCTCTCCCGCACATGTGCCGCAAATGGCTGATGCCGAGGCCCTGGTCGCGGCGCTCTGTCCGCCGCCCGGAGCGACCCTCGACGTGCTCGCCCCCAATGCGCGCGGCGGCGAACGCGCGGTGGCGACGCGAATCGATCGTATCGCGGTCTTCGTGGCGGCGACAGAGAGCTTCGCGCATCGCAATACGCGCTGCAGCATCGTGCAATGCCTCGATCGCGCGCGCGACGTCCTGCGCGTCGCCCACGAAAACGGGCGGCGCAGCCGCGGCTACATCTCCTGCATCAGCGATTGCCCCTATGAGGGGCCCGTCTCGACCCGCGCCGTGATGCATGTCGCGTGTGCCCTGATTGAAGCCGGTGTCGACGAGATCGCGCTGGGCGACACGATCGGCTCGACCAGCCCGGCCGACATGCGCCGGCTCCTGCGCGCCCTGAAGCAAGAGATCCCGATCGCGCGCATCGCCGTGCATTGCCACGATACCTATGGCATGGCGGCAGCAAGCACGCTTACCGCGATCGAGGAGGGGGTGCGCATCGTCGACGGCGCGGTGGCGGGTCTGGGTGGCTGCCCGTTCGCACCGGGGGCGGCGGGCAACGCGGCCAGCGAAGATCTCGTCTTCATGCTGGAAGGGCTCGGCTTTGATACCGGCATCGATTGCACGGCACTGGCCGCGACCGGCGCGTGGCTGACGCAGGCCCTCGGCCTTGCGAACGCCTCACGCACCGGCCCTGCCCTGCTTGCGCGGCCCATCGCGCCGAGGCGGGCCGGCATGTGAAGCGCGAGGGTTATCAGCATCGGGAAGCTGATATCGGTGTGACGTGATGGCCTGCCAGCGCTCCAGGTTATTGTCTGGTGCATCAATCTTCCCGTCAGCCGGTGTCCACCTGACGGAATGATGCCCTAAGACCATCGTCTTAAGACCTTCGGTGTATTTGATGAAATTCGGCTTACTGAAAGAAAACTGCCTTGGAATCGGCATTTCGCGGCGACAGCTGAAGCTATGAATTCGTTTTTCAGCGTATTTTTGATTTTTTGAAGATATATGGTGCGGATCAATTCTCAACGAAAGTATAGATTTTCATAAAGAATAGGGAATATTCTTTCCCCGCCAGCAAGCGAATCGCTTCTGCATGGAGGAGCTATGACGAGTCCCACGCACGATATCGCCATCGAACAGTCGCGCATCGTCGACCCGACGAGCGGCATCGATTCCGCGCAGCCGGAGAACGATGCCGGGCATGTCCGTCATCTCGAGGAAACGATCGGCGTCATCGAGGCCGATATTCGCGCAGCAATCGGCGCCGTGGTCGCGGCCGTCGATGATTCGGGGGCCCAGATGAAGCGGGCACGCGCCGATCTCGACGAGATCGGCGGGGCCAACAGACAACTCAACGAAGCAGCCGCCGAGGCGGGAACGCGCAGCGATGCCGTCTCGCAGGCGACGGATACGATTGCACAGGCCTCGCGCGGGATCGACGAGGCGATGCTTCAGGCGACGGCCTGTCTCGATGCCGCGACACGCCAGGTCGCGGAAGCGCACGGCCTGCTGGGTCGCCTGTCCGATGCCAGCACGGCCATTGCCGGTGTCGTCGACGCCATCGCCGCCGTTGCCAAACAGACCAATCTGCTGGCGCTCAACGCCACGATCGAAGCCGCACGCGCCGGCGAGGCCGGGAAGGGTTTCGCCGTCGTGGCCGGCGAAGTGAAGGCCCTGTCGCAGGAAGTCTCACGCTCTGCCGACGATATTCGCGAACGCATCGGGCTTCTCGCCGCCACGGCGCAGGAGACGATGGCGGCAGTGGGCGGCGCCAACGCGGCGATCACGGAACTCGCCCCGCTCGTCGTGCGCGCACGCGAAGGCAGCGAAGAACAGTCGTCGGCGCTCGCAGCCGTGGCGCACGACTCCAACGAGGGCGCGCGCTGCGTGAGCGCCGTACGCGCCCGCGCCGGCGATGTCGACGCGGCGCTGGGCAGCTGTTTCGCGCGCATGGATGTGGCGGGCGAGAATGCGGGGCGGGCCGCAGCGGCGGCGTCGTCCCTTACCGACAGGTTCGTCGCGGTCATCCGCCAGAGCGAGATCGGTGACCGGCGGCGCCATGATCGCTATCCCGTCGAACTCGAGGTCAGCGGCCAGATCGACGGGCATCCCGTCACCAGCCGCAGCATCGACATCTCGCGCGGCGGCATGCTGCTCGATGCGAGCGGGGCCGGTAACGGCATCGTGCCGGGCAGTGAGGCCCGCCTTGCGATCGGCGGCATCGGCACGGTCCGTGCGCATGTCGTCGGTGTCAGCAGGATGGGCCTGCATTGCGCTTTCGACGATGAGGATCCGGCCATCCGCGCTGCGATCGAAGCGAAGCTCGCCGGGATCGCGGGCGAATACCGTCCCCTCGTGGCGCGTGCACAGGCCATCGCGCAAGAGGTGGCGCAAGCCATTGAGGGGCTCGTCGGCACCGGCAGCCTGAGCCGTGAGGACGCTTTCGATACGCGCTATGTGCCGTTGCCCGCAACCGATCCGCAGCAATACGAGACCGCGTTTACGCAGTCTTTCGAGGGCGTTCTCCCCGCCATCATCGAGCCCCCGCTGAGCGAGGACAAGCGCCTGACCTTCTGCCTCGCCATCGACCGCAACGGCTATATCCCGGTCCATAACCGCTCCTTCTCGCAGCCCCAGCGCCCTGATGATCCGGTCTGGAACGCAGCGCATTGCCGCAACAAGCGGATTTTCGATGATCGCGCCGGCATCACGGCGGCCCGATCCACCCGCGATTTCGTGGTTCAGGCCTATGCCCGCGACATGGGCGGCGGCAAGGTGGTGATGATGCGCGAGGTCGATGCGCCAATCCGCATCTTCGGTCGCCACTGGGGCGGGTTGCGCATGGCCTATCGGCTCTGACTGGTGAGCCGCATGAAAAAGCCCCCGCAGGCATGAACCCGCGGGGGCCAAAAAGCGGCTCTGGTGAGCCGGCTTACTTGTTTTCTTCTTCCTCGTCGGACTGCGTCTGCTTCTTCAGCGCAGCACCGAGGATGTCGCCGAGCGAAGCGCCGGAATCGGTGGAGCCGAACTGTGCGATCGCCTCCTTCTCCTCGGCCACTTCGAGCGCCTTGATCGACAGCGTGACGCGGCGCGCCTTGCGGTCGAACTGGGTGACGCGGGCATCGATCTTGTCGCCGGCGGAGAAGCGTTCGGGGCGCTGGTCGGCGCGGTCGCGGGCGAGCTCGGCGCGGCGGATGAAGGCGCCGAGATCAGTATCGACGATCTTCACGTCAATGCCGGCATCCTTCACTTCCACGACCTCGCAGGTCACGACCTGACCCTTGCGGATCTCACCCGCATCGGCGAAGGGGTCGCCGGCAAGCTGCTTGATACCGAGCGAGATGCGCTCCTTGTCGACATCGACATCGAGCACCTGGGCGCGAACCATGTCGCCCTTCTTGAACTCGTCGATGACCTGCTCGCCGGGACGGTTCCAGTCGAGATCCGACAGGTGGACCATGCCGTCGACATCGCCTTCGAGACCGATGAACAGACCGAATTCGGTCTTGTTCTTGACCTCGCCCTCGACTTCGGATCCGACGGGATGCTTCTCGGCAAAGCCTTCCCACGGATTCTGCAGGGTCTGCTTGAGACCCAGCGAGATGCGGCGCTTGACCGGATCGACCTCAAGAATGACCACATCCACTTCCTGCGAGGTGGAGACGATCTTGCCCGGATGGACGTTCTTCTTCGTCCAGGACATCTCGGAGACGTGGATCAGGCCTTCGATGCCCGGCTCCAGCTCCACGAAGGCACCGTAATCGGTGATGTTGGTCACGCGACCCGTGAAGCGCGCATCGACCGGGTAACGGGCCTCGATGCCCTCCCACGGATCGGCGAGCAGCTGCTTGATGCCGAGCGAGATGCGGTGCGTCTCGTGGTTGATCTTGATGATCTTGACCTGCACGTTCTGGCCGATCTGTACCACTTCCGACGGATGGTTGACGCGGCGCCAGGCCATGTCGGTGACGTGGAGCAGGCCGTCGATGCCACCGAGATCGACGAAGGCGCCATATTCGGTGATGTTCTTGACCACACCCTCGATGACCTGACCCTCTTCGAGATTGGCCACAAGCTCCGAACGCTGTTCGGCGCGGCTCTCCTCGAGCACGGTACGGCGCGACACGACGATATTGCCGCGGCGACGGTCCATCTTCAGGATCTGGAAGGGCTGCGGCACACCCATCAGCGGCGTGATGTCGCGCACGGGGCGGATATCGACCTGCGAGCGCGGCAGGAAGGCCACGGCGCCGTCGAGATCGACGGTGTAGCCGCCCTTGACCTGGTTGAAGATCAGGCCCTGGACCCGCTCATTGGCCTCGAAGGCCTTCTCGAGCTTGATCCAGCTTTCCTCGCGGCGCGCCTTCTCGCGGGAGATGACGGCTTCGCCGAGGGCATTCTCGATGCGGTCGACATAGACCTCGACTTCGGCACCGACTTCGATTGGTTCGTCACGGCCGGGGCCGTTGAATTCCTTAAGGGCCACACGGCCTTCGGTCTTGGCGCCGATATCGATGACCGCGACGTCCTTCTCGATGGCGACGACCTTACCCTTGACGACGGCGCCTTCGGCGACTTCGTTGCTGCGGAAGGATTCCTCGAGGAGGGCGGCGAAATCTTCGCGGCTGGGCGCGTATTGGGTTTGAGCTGACATTCGTTCTCCTGATGCTCTCGCGAGCAATTGCGCCGACGGCTGGTGTTGCGTGCCATCCCCGTTCGTCGCGGGCCGCGCATGTGTGCGTGACCCTGGCCGCTCTCGCTGGAGCGGGCCGGCGCGTCGACGACGAACGAAGACGGATACCGTGACCCGGCGGGCGCTACGGCACCATCCGGACTCGCGATCGCGCACGGATAACGGAAATGGCCTTGCGATGCAAGGCTTTCCGCAATGCCCTCGCTGCAAGCCCCCGGTACCGACCGCCCCGGCGCTCAGTACCCCACCGCCCGGCGCTCAGTACCCCACCGCCCGGCTCATGGCCACCAGCGCGAAATGAATCAGCGTGCTGGTCAGGATCACCGTGTAGGCGATGCCGGCCAGCCCCGCAAGGATGCCGAGGCCAAGCACCAGCCCGTCCTCCTGCAGGATGGCCATGGAGAGGATCACCAGAGCGATCGAGGGCACCCAGTTGGTGCCGGGCAGCGGCAGGATCACACATAGCGCGAGAATGACGGCGAAGACGCCGATCAACCGGTCACCACGCGCGCCGAACAGGGCCGTATGGCGTGGGCGCAGAAGCTTCTCCACCCGTTGCAGGCGCGGCTCGGCCACATCGATGATCTTTCGGAACGTCGCGACGCGAAAGCGCTTGTCGAGGATGCGCCGGGGCAGCCAGGGTTTCTTG
>NZ_DATGCW010000308.1:0-4679 GCF_035311605.1 Saliniramus sp. | reverse complement strand
GCCCACCAGTGCCGTCATCTCTCCCCTCCATGGCGTAGCGGATGCGATAGCGCGCATGCGGGACATCGCCTTCCTCGTTCTCCAGCATCAGGATCGCCTTGGTGAGCGGATTGAGCCGCCCGCCCGGCGGGAAGATCGCGGAGGCCTGCGGCAAGGTCCCGAGCAGCCTGTCGAGCACCGCGCCATGATTCATCGCCGCATAACCCTCGGCCTCAGTGAAGGGCTTGCCCATACCATCCGGGGCGGTCTCCGCCCCATCGCCCTGCGCCGCGAGGAAGCGCGCATTCACCCACCCCCCACCGGCTGGAAGGGAGGGATGGCGGATATGCCACCAGTCGCGCCCACCCACGTCCTGAAGATCGCCGCTGCGTTCGACACCACGCGCATCCGGTGCCAGCCGCCCGATCACGGTACTGCCCGGGACGCCGGGGCGGTCGCGGACATTGAGCAGGTCGTCGGCAGCCACGCCGGTGACCTGATAAAGCGGCATCTGCGCGGATATCTGGGCATGGGCGCCGACGACGAGAAAAAGCACCAGGAGCAGCACAAGACCGCGTTGAGGCGCAAGAGATCTTCCAATGAAACATTTGGCCGTTTCGGACCTGCTGGTCATGCGATCACCATTCGGGTTCGTTTCCATGCTGGATCGGGCACGACGATAGGAAAGACCGCGCGTCTGCGCCCCCACCAAACGAAGGGGTTGCTGTCGAAACCTGCCTATGCGGCAGGGATTCTGGCGCTTTCGACAGCGCGGATACGAAGACGCTCAAGGGTTGAATGATCAGATGTGGCGGGCAAACACCGCCATCTGGCTGGCGCCGCCGAAGCGGGGATGCCCGCCGGCGATGTCAGTGAGATCCAGGGTGTAGCCATGACGTGTGGCGACACCTTCCGCCCAGGCGCCAAAGCGCTTTCTGTCCCATTCGAAGCGGTGATCGGAATGACGCATGCGCCCCGGCTTGACACCAAGAAGCGGGTTCATCTCGGCATTCGGCGTGGTGACCACGGCGAGCGGCGGGGCGACGTCATGCAAGAGCACACGCTCCAGTGCCTGCAGGGAACCGTGATCGAGATGCTCGATCACCTCGACCAGGACGACGGCATCCGCTTCCGGCAAGCCCGGCGGCGGGCGGGTGATGTCGCCGGCGATGATCTGTACGTTCCGCGCACCCGGATGATCGCGCAGGCGCGTGCGCAGCCGCCCCAATGCGGCTTCGTCCTTTTCCACCCCGGTGATCGCCGCGATCTGCGAACCATCCAGCAGGTGCAGGATGAAATCGCCGTCACCGCAGCCAAGATCGAGGATGCGCCGGGCACCCGCCTCAAGCAGCACTCCGGCCACGGCCCTGAAACGGGCCTCGTGCAGGAAACTGGTCACGTCTGCTCCTCGGCTGATCCCGCCCCCGATATCCCCGGCTTGCGCATCAGCACCACATCGGGACGCGGGATCGTGCAGTGCCAGCCGAACCGGTTGGCGATCCAGTGCATGGTCTCTTCCCGGTAGAAGACGACATGGGTAGGGTCGCGCCGGTAATGCCAGCTGGCGAAGCGCGCATCGTCATTTTGAAATATCGTCATCAGACCGAGCAGCCCACCGGGGCGCAAAAGCGCGTCGAGCCGGGCGAACTCGGAGGCGGGATCATGAAAATGCTCTGCGGTTTCCGTGCAGGTAACGAAATCATAAGTTGTCTGCAGTGCCCCCGTATCCGGGGCGAAGAGAGGATCATAGAGCGCGACCCGGTGCCCGGCTTCGCGCAGCATGGCGGCGAGCGCCGGGCCGGGACCGCTTCCGTAATCAAGGCCGGATGCATCGGGAGACAGTTCGGCGAGAAGCGGTGCGGCCAGCCGAGCAAGAAAGGCGCGGTAGCGCGGGTCTTCCGGATTGTTTTCATGCAGCGCGTAACAGGCGCGCTCGGTCTCACGGTCGGGATGATGCGCCGGATCGAGAAAGCGCAACGCGCAAAGCGGGCAGCGGTAGTAATCGCGTCCCGCGACCGTGACGAAGCCTTGCGCGGATTCGCTGCGGCAGAGCGGGCATGGCGGAGACGGTGCGCATGGTGGCGTCGTGGGTCCGGTGGAATCGGCGCGCATGGCTTCGCCTCACCCGTCGCGCCGGCGCCCGAGATAGACGCATTGCACCGCCTCGTTATCCTGCAGCGGATTGTAAAAGCGTACGGTCTCGGCACGGGCCGCGTCGAATACCCCGGCGAGCCGCTCGGTGAAGCGCGGATCCGGCCGCTCGTTCGACCACAGGCCGAAGACCCCGCGCGGCGCCAGATGACGTGCGAGGCCGGCCAATCCATGCGGCGTGTAGAAACTGTCGCTGCGCGCATCGAGCAGGGCCTCCGGGCTGTGATCGATATCGAGCAGGATGGCGTCGAAGAGGCGGCCGGGTTCATCGGGATCGAAGCCGTCGCCGGCGCTCATGGCGAAAAAATCGCCCGCGACGAAACGCACGCGCGGATCATCGCGCAGAATATCGCCGAGCGGCAGGAGCCCGTCACGGTGCCAGGCGATGACGGGTTCGAGATATTCCACGATGCTGAGCGAGCGCAGGCGCGGATCGGCGAGCGCTTCCACCGCCGTATAGCCGAGTCCGAGGCCTCCGACCACGACATCAAGGGCATCGCCTTCCGTCACGGCCAGACCGGCGCGGGCGAGGGCGGTTTCCGAGGCGGTGAACCGGCTCGACATGAGAAATTCCTCGCCGAGCTTGACCTCGTAGAGGTCTTCGCCCGTGCGCAGATCCCGGCGACGGCGCAGGCTTATCGGCCCGATCGGGGTCGGGCTCCAGTCGAGTTCTTCGAAAAGCGGCGGCATGTCGTTCTCACGTGGTGCGCCCGGCGGCTGCCGGACACTCCTTGCCTAACGGAAAACGCGCCGCGATGCACGCGCGCAGCCTTCACGCGGCGCAGGCGAGGAAGCCCGCGCGGATCGCGGCCTCGTCGAGATTGCGCCCGATGAAGACGACGCGGGAGCGGCGGGGCTCACCGGCTTTCCAGTCACCCTGGACGTCGCCGTCGAGGATCATGTGGATGCCCTGGAAGACGAAGCGCTTCGGCTCGTCGGGGAAGGCGATGATGCCCTTGCAGCGCAGGATGTCGGGGCCCTGCACCTGGGTCAGTTCGGAAATCCAGGGCAGGAACTTCTCCGGATTCACCTCACCCTCAAGGGTGATGGCGATGGATTGCATATCCTCGTCATGGTGATGGTGATGGCCCTCTTCGAGGAAATCGGGCTCCAGTTCGATGATGCGCTCCAGATCGAAGGCGTTGCGCTCCAGAACCTGTGCGATCTCGACATCGCATTTCGTGGTACGATGCAGCCGGGCATAAGGGTTGATGGTGCGGATACGCGCCTCGACATCGGCGAGTTCGGCCTCGCTGACGAGATCGACCTTGTTCAGAAGGATCACATCGGCGAAGGCGATCTGGTTCTTGGCCTCCGGCGCATCCTTCAGCCGCTCCACGAGCCATTTCGCATCCGCGACGGTGACGACCGCATCGAGCCGTGCCGCATCGGCGACATCCTGATCCATGAAGAAGGTCTGGGCAACGGGGGCGGGATCAGCCAGCCCCGTCGTCTCGACGATGACCGCGTCGAACTTGCCGCGCCGCTTCATCAGCCCGTCCATGATACGGATCAGATCGCCGCGCACGGTGCAGCAGATGCAGCCGTTGTTCATCTCGAAGACTTCCTCGTCTGCGCCCACGACGAGGTCGTTGTCGATGCCGATTTCACCGAACTCGTTCACAACGACGGCGTAACGCTTGCCGTGGTTTTCGGTGAGGATGCGGTTGAGGAGCGTCGTCTTGCCCGCACCGAGATAGCCGGTCAGGACGGTGACGGGGATCTTGCCGGGCTCGGCTTCGGTCTGCGGCTGCGTATCGGACATCTGTCGTCTCCTGATCGAAGGCGGCGGGGCGCATCAATCACCCCGCCGCTTCGTATTTGCCGGAAGGCCTCAGGAACCGAGACCTTCGCTGATGAGACTAATATTGTGTCGCATCATGTCGATGTAAGTCCCCGCCGGGCCGTCCGGCGGAGAAAGTGCATCGGAATAGAGCGTGCCGGCAACGGGCACATCGGCCTCACGCGCGATCTGCTCGATAAGCCGGGCATCGGTCAGCGATTCGGCAAAGACCGCGCCGATATCGTTGGCGCGAATGGTCTCGATCAGCCGTGCCACGTCCCGTGCCGTGGCTTCCACCTCGGTTGAAGTGCCGAGCGGCGCATCAAATTCCAGACCATAGGCATGCGTGAAATAGCGGAACGCATCATGGCTGGTGATCACCAGCGCGCCTTTCGGCAGAGCTGCCACCGCCTCAAGAATCTCGGCATCGAGCGCGGCGAGTTCGCCGATATAGGCTTCGGCATTGGCGCTGTAGATATCCGAGCCAGCGGGATCATGCGCGATCAGCGCATCACGGATATTGGCCACATAGACCTTCACATTGCCGACATCCTGCCAGGCATGCGGATCGAATTCGCCATGGAGGTGATCGTCGTGGTCGTGGCCGTGATCATCGTGGCTGTGCCCGTGATCATCGTGGTCGTGCCCGTGATCGTCGTGGCTGTGGCCGTGATCATCGTGGTCGTGCCCGTGATCATCGTGGTCGTGCCCGTGATCGTCGTGGCTGTGGCCGTGATCATCGTGGTCGTGCCCGTGATCATCGTGG
>NZ_DATGCW010000307.1:0-2553 GCF_035311605.1 Saliniramus sp. | reverse complement strand
GAAGTAGATCCAGGTATCCTGGCTGACTTCCGTCACGAAGGTGTCGACCAGCGGGCGCCCGGCAGGCTTGGCGTAGACCGTGGCGAAATGCGCCTCGGGCAGCATCTCGCGCACGACCCGCGCGGTCTTGCCGGTATCGGTGAGATCGTCGACGACCAGCACGCCCGCGCCCTTGCCGTTGCCGAGATTGCGCACCGCCGGGGCGATATCCTTGATGACCTGTAACTGCCCCTGCTTCTGGTAATCGTGATAGCTCGCAATGCACACCGTCTCGATCAGCCGCAATTCGAGTTCACGCGCCACGATCGCCGCCGGCACCAGCCCGCCGCGGGTGATGCAGACGATCCCCTCGAACGGGCCGGCGGCAGAGAGCCGCCAGGCCAGGGCACGGGCATCGCGGTGGAACTGGTCCCAGGAGACCGGAAAGGCTTTGTCTGCGGGGTTCGTCATTTTTTGCTTTCCTCGAACCAATCAGGGCTGTTGAAAGGGTTGTCAGTGCTCACGCCGGCGCATTGTCGCCCGTGGTCTGGTCGAGCAGGGCGCGGATATCGCCGAGCGCTGCGTCGATCGCCGCGCGATCACGCCCGCGTACGACGATCTGGTTGCGGAAACCGGCGCCGGTGAAGGAAGGGTAGGAGCCGATCGACACGTCGGGATGCGCCTTGTCGATCTCGGCCAGCGCGCTGGCATAGGATCCCTCGGGCAGCCCCTGCGCGTCGATCGTCTCGACCATAACCTTCACGCCGCTCGCGAGATATTGGCTCACATCGTCGAGCATCGCCTGCATGATCGAGGGCACGCCGGCCATGGTGATTACGTTCTCGATCATGAAGCCCGGCGCCTTCGAGATCGGATTTTCGATCAGCGTCGCGCCGAAGGGGATGCGGGCCATGCGCATGCGGGCTTCGTTGAGTTCGCCCGGCGCATAGCGCTCGCGCATCATGGCGAGTGCGCGCTCGTCGTAATCGATGCCGACACCAAGCGCCTTGGCGATGCTGTCGGCGGTGATGTCGTCATGAGTGGGGCCGATGCCGCCGGAGGTGAAGACATAGGTGTAGCGTGCCCGCATGGCGTTCAGCGCGGCGACGATCTCCTCCTCGATATCGGGCACGATGCGCGCCTCGCGCAGATCGATGCCGCGTTCGGTAAGGTAATCCGCCAGGTAGCCGATATTCTTGTCCTTCGTGCGCCCGGAGAGGATTTCGTCTCCGATGACGAGCATGGCGGCAGTGATGGCGGGCTCGGACATGGTTGTGTTCTCTCGATTGTCGCAGTTGCTTTAACGTCAGTGCGCGACAGGCTCAAGCCTCACGCCTGCAGTGGAAGACGGCGCTTGTTGTCTTTAGAGATCATACGCAGCGCGCCGCACTCCGGACCTGATTGCCGCCATGCCTCAGGTCGGTTCGGGCGTCTCGCCGGCCAGAACCCTTGCGGCCACGCCGCGATCGATATTGCCGCCGCACAGGATCACGGCGACGCGCGCGCCCTCTGGAAAGACGGCATCGCCGTTGCGCATCTCCCGCGCGAGTGCCGCCAGCGGTGCGGCCCCGGCACCCTCGGCGAGGTTGTGCGTATCCTCGTGATAGACCCGGATTGCTTCCGCGACTTCCGGATCGCTGACGCGCACGATGCGCGCCGCGCCGGTTCTGATGATCGCGAAGGCATCGGGATCGGGCTGGCGCGTGGCCATCCCGTCGGCGAAGGTGCGGGAGGTCTCGGTGGCGATGATCTCGCCCGCCTCGAGCGAGCGGGCATAGGCATCCGCGTTTTCCGACACGACACCGACGATCTGCGTGTCGAGCCCCAGCGCATCACGCGCAGCGATCAGGCCGCAGATGCCGGAACCGAGGCCGATCGGGACATAGACCGTGTGAAGATCAGGAAAGGCGGTGAAGAGTTCGAAAGCGTAGGTCGCGACGCCTTGCACAAGATCGGGATGGAAGGATGGTACAACTTCGTAGCCGCGCTCTTCGGCGAGTTGCGGCAGAAGGCTGCGCGCTGCTTCGAAATCCTCACCATGTTCGATCAACTCGGCGCCGAAAGCGCGCATCGCGGCATTCTTCTCGCGGGCATTGCCCTGCGGCGCGACGATGGTGACCGGAATGCCGGCGCGGGTGCCGGCCAGCGCGAGGCTCTGACCGTGATTGCCGCGCGTGGCGCTGACGATGCCGCGCACATCCGGGCGCTCGCGGCGCAGACGGTCGAGATAGACGATACCGCCGCGCACCTTGAAGGCGCCGGTGGGGGTATGATTCTCGTGCTTGACGACAACCTCGACCCCGAGCCGCGCCTTCAGCAGCGGCCAGGCATATTGTGGTGTCGGTGGCATCACGTCGTGAACGAGGGCAGCGGCTTCTTCCAGCTGCGCGCGTGTGATCTTCGCCATCTCATCCCCCGATCCGTAATCTGTCGTATCAGCCTCCGTCCGCAGCCAGGCGCGTGATGGGGCCGGCGCGGCGTTTCTCTTCGTATTCCTCCAGCCAGTCACGCACCAGACGGCGTTCTTCCAGACTCATATGGGTGATGTTGTTCGGCGGCATGGCGCGGGTATCG
>NZ_DATGCW010000306.1:0-11702 GCF_035311605.1 Saliniramus sp. | reverse complement strand
CCGAGCCGACACCGGCGCCCAAACCCGAGCCCGAGCCCGAGCCCAAGCCCGAGCCCGAGCTCGAGCCCGAGCCCAAACCCGAGCCCACGCCGGAGCCGAAGCCCGAGCCGGAACCTGTGCCCGAGCCGGTCCCCGCGCCTGGCGCCGGGGCGTCCTCATCCGGTGTCGACAAGGATGAGCTGGCCAGGGTCGAAGCCGTCGAAGACATTCTGCTACGCAGCAATTACGGCAATTCCCTGCGCCAGAGCGATATTGCCGCGTTGAGCAAGATCTATGGTGACTTCCGTCTCACCGACGAGACGTCGCATCGCTTGAACGATTACGCGACGACGGCGGCGGAAGCCTTCTTCGAAGATCCGGCATTCACCGAACATGCGCAGAACTGGGACAATTACAGCCCCAGCCAACGCACGCAGGCTGCACGTGATGTCTGGAAGACCATCAGCCATATCCTGGACGTGCCCGACACGGTTGAATTCGGGACTGTTTCCATGCCTCGTGATAAAAACGGTTTCGGGATCGGCGGATATTACGACAGCAGAAACGAAACAGTTGTCGTCAATGTGCATGACACCGCTCACCGGAATTTCGCCGAGATGGCATCGCTCGTTCTGCATGAGGCGACGCACGCCTTGTGGGAACGCGCACTGGCCCATATCCCGATCAACAAGGCCGCTGATATGTTCCGGGATGGTGAAATCACCCAAGAGCAGTTCATGCTCCGGGCCAATCTATCGCTCTATCTGGATCCGAGAAAGGTTCCCTTCGACGAATACACCAGTAACCCCCACGAGCAACTCGCATTCACGGCCGAACTGCTCTACCGCGACGATCTGCGTAACGGCGGGGTCGAGATCAGGGACAGGCTCCCGGCAGGTGATCCGCTCCTGCAGCACGTGCGCGACATGAACCTGATCGTGCCTGGCATGGCCATGATTTAAGGGGATCGTAAGAGCTTCGTGCAATCATCGGTCATCTGAATACGATGCGATGCACGAGGTTCAAGCGATGTCCACGCCCGTGACCGTTCCGCCAGACATGGCTACTCTGGCCCGGCCCGATCTGAGCCCGCAGGACGTTCTCGCCCTGCGGCGCCACTATTTCGCGGATAATGCCATCTCCCTGCGCGAGGGCGAGGAGCTCTTCGCCATTGCCGGGAAGATCGGCGATGCGGGCTGTCGCGAATGGCACCAGTTCTTCGCCGAGGCGATCACCGAATTGCTGGTGCATCAGGTCAGCCCACCCGGTTACCTCTCGCAGGACAACGCACGCTGGTTCATGGACCGTATAATGGAAGACGGCCACGTCTTTCTGAAGACCGAATTCGAAACGCTCCTGCGCGTGATGGAGCGTGCGCGACGCGTTCCCGACTGCCTCGCCGCCTTCGGCCTGAAGCGCGTGGCCGATGTCGTGCTCAGCGGTGACGGCGCCTCCGTGACCGGTGAGCAGCATGCGCCGGGTATCGTGACGAAGGCGGATGTGGAGGCATTGCGCCGGGTGCTCTTTGTGGCAAGCAGCGAGGGATTCGGTGCCGTCTCCCGGGCCGAGGCGGATGTTTTGTTCGACATCGCCGATGCGACGGCGGATGCCGGGAATGATCCCGCCTTCGCCGATCTGTTCGCGCGCGCCATCGGCAATCATGTCTTGTGTGGCATCGGCCGGCATGCGCCTTGTCCGGACGAGGCGCGCCGGCGCGAGACCTGGCTGGACGAGAGCCGTTCGTTGAGCAGCGGTATCGGGTCGATCCTGCGCAGCATGTTCGGTTCGCGCAATACACCGTCGGTCGCGAGCAGCCAGGCCACGGCTTTCGGCGACGAGGTCATCTGCGCCGAAGAGGCGCAATGGCTCAAGGCGCGCATCCGCCGCAACGACAAGATCTGCAACGCCCAGCGCGAATTGCTGCATTTCCTCACGCGCGAGGCACGCCATATCGACCCCATGCTCGACCGGCTGATTGCCGAGGCACGCGCTGCGGAAATTGCAGCCTGATCGGCGCAACGGTGGCGACCGGGGGTGGTCAGATCGGTGCGAACCTGCTTGATTATGCCCGCGCCTCGCGCAGCCAGCCAACGAGCAGACGGATCGATCGATGAGCAAGCAGAACACGGCCCAGAACGACACGCGCGCCGACGCGGACCATGCCGATATCGCAGCCTTGCCGTTCGAAAAGGCGCTCGCAGAGCTTGAAGAAATCGTGCGCCAGCTCGAACAGGGCAATGTCGCGCTCGCTGATTCGATTCGCATCTATGAGCGCGGCGAGCAGCTCAAGGCGCATTGCGATGCGCTGCTCAAACAGGCCGAGGCGCGTATCGAAAAAATCAATCTCGGCGCCGGCAATGCGCCTGCCGGGTCGAGCGCGTTCGATCCGGACGGCTGATTACTCCTTCAACTCCCCATCCTCGCTCTGCGGTATCCCGCTTTCCTCGGGGATGTCCGTCGCCAGATCCGAAAGGTCTTCGTCGGTGGGGCGCGTGCTGTCGCGCCGCCGCGCGACCTTCGCGGCAAGCGCCTTGCGCTCGTCCGGGTTCTGCCGTGCCAGACGGAAGGGCGGGGCGGTACCCTCCTTGTCCTCGCCGGCATAGAGGGTGAGGTGCGGGAACGGAATCTCGATGCCGCGCTCGTCGAAAACCTCCTTCACAACCTCGTTATAGGCGCGCCCGGTCGCCCATTGCAGGCCGGGCTTCGTCTTGATGCGCCCGCGTACGACGACCGCGCTGTCGGCGAGTGCGTTGACGCCGAACATCTCGAACGGACCAACAATATTCTCTCCGTGCTCGGGATCGGCGGCAAGGCGGTCGAAAGCGACATGCATGGCGGCCTTCACCTCGGCTACGTTCTCGCGATACGCCACGCCGATATCAGCCACATGATAGGAGAAGTTGCGCATCATGTTGGATACCATATCGACGCTGGAGAAGGGGATCACATGGTACACGCCATTGAGATCGCGCATCGAGACCGAGCGGATGGTGAGCCGCTCGACAACGCCCGATATCCCGCCTGCCGTAACGACATCGCCCTCGTTCATGGCGTTTTCCAACTGGATGAACACGCCCGTGATCACGTCCTGCACGAGTTTCTGCGCGCCGAAGCCGACAGCGAGGCCGATCACACCGGCACCGGCGAGAAGCGGGCCGATATTCACGCCGATCTCCGAGAGCATCATGATCGCGACCACGACGCTCAGTGTCACGGTGAAGGCGTTGCGAAACAGCGCCAGCAGCGTGCGTTCGCGCGCCGTCGGTACCGTGCCGAAATCAGGATTGAGCCGGTACTCGATCCAGGAGGAGACGATCACATAGAGCGCGAAGCCGACGATCAGGATCAGGAGGACGGAAGCCATCGAGGTGGCGATCAACGCTCCGGCCCCGGTGGTGATCCACCCCACGAAGTCGAAAATCTCCCAGGCATGAGCGATCGCGACGACGACGCCCAGCAGCACCGTGATCCGCAGCCCGTAGAGGGCTTTCGGGACGAAGGCGTTCAGCCGCTCTTCGAGCAGTGGCATGCGCTGCTTGATATCCTCCGACAGATGCAGGCCGCCGGAGATCAGCCATGAGAGCAGGGCGAAGATCAGCATGCCGACGATGACGGCGGCGATGCTCTGTGCGGTCGAGGCCGCCATGAAATTGATCGCGGTACGCGGATGGGCGACCCAGACCATGAAGAAGGCGATGAGATAGATGATCGCCACGATGTGCCAGATCTGCGCCAGCCCCTGTGACAGGCGTCCCACTGTATCGGTCTCGCCACGCGCCACGCGGCGTTTGAGCAGGGTGGAGATGTCTTTCCTGTTCTGCAGCACCAGCACGATACCGATCGCGCAGGTGGTAAACACCGCGAGCGTGCGTATCGCATCGCCGGATGCGGTCGTGAGATTCCAGGTCGCGATCGGCGCGACGAAAAGAAAGGCGTAGACAATCAGGCTGATCAGCCGTGACAGCCAGAAATACCAGTAATGCGCCGTCGCATCGCTCAGCGGAACGAGGCGCAGGGTATCCTTGCGCGGCATCAGGAGCGCACGCATCGCGACCTTGATCCCCTCTGCGACGAGGAATGCATTCAGAAACAGCGTCTGATTCAATGCCGTGATCGTGTTGGTGGCAAGCTGGATCGACAGGGTGTGGCCGATCAGCCAGGCCAGCGCCACGGTGCCGGAATCGAAGGCGATGGCGCCCACCGCGAGAGGCGCTCGCCGCAGGATGGGCCGCGATTCGGCCTTCATGGCGAGACGGACACGAGCGCGATCGGAAACAAGGCGCAAGAGCCAATAGGCGAAGAGTGTTCCGGCAATCACGATGAAGAGCGTGCCCAGCATCTGCATCAGCAGGTCGAAATCCGCCGTCGTCGTGTCGCGCCACAGGGCGGCAACCGAATCGGCGAAATTCGCCGCCACGCGGAAAAGCCCGGAAATGTTCTCGGCCACGGCCCGTGTCTGCTCCGCCACCTGCCGCGCAAGAGGCACATGCTCGGGCTCCGGCTCGACCGCCGGCGCCGCGCTGCCGCGCAGGCGTTCGATCAGCTGGGTGCGTGCTTCGTCGTTCTCAAGCAGTTCGATCAGGGCCTCGGTCTGCTGGTCGAGCTCGTTCGTCGCGGCCCCGGCGGCATCGGTCTGGGCCAGCAATGGCTGTGCCGCCCCGATCAGCAAGAGGGCCGCCGTCAGGATCGCGATGAGCCGCGCCTTGAGGGTTGCGCCCGCGCGGTCGCGGTCCGTGGCGGAGCAGGGGCGGAACGGGGGGAATATCAGCATGGTGGTCATGATCAGCCAGACGGGGACGCCGTATGCGCTGCGAGGTCTCGGGAGAAATTGCCGCGCGCACAATGATTGACGGCAAGCATAGGGGTGGGGGGGCATTATGCAAGGGCATCCCTGCAATGGGATAGCTGCACCGGTACGGCCCTGCGATCACGAAAAACCGCTCCGCCGGGGGCTTCGGCGGAGCGGTTGGTCGCGGTAGAATCAGGTTATGAAAAGTTATTTATGAAAACTGTGTAATGCATTTGGTTAATCAATGATTATTTTTTAGCATCGTTAACTATGATTGTCAATCAGAAAAAATATTAATAATAAAACATTTTTAACTATGCATTTAAATTATCAAGGCCGCAAATAAAATTACATTTAATATCTAATTGCACCGCTGATGGTGCGGTGGGCTTGGCGCGCTGCGCGTGCTTGATATCCGGTTCGCACAATAAAATGCCCCGGAGCCGGAGCTCCGGGGCGTTTCGCCAGACCTTGGTAATGAAAGACATAAAAAATTTACAAGCAATGACTTGGTGTAATCAATAATTATTTTATAGCATGGTTAATTTATGATTGCAAAAGAAAAATGATCGCGTGTCACTCGTCCGTGACGCGCGCGACGATACGGCGAACGAAGGGGGCGACGACGAGTACGGTGGGAAATGCCACAGCCCAGGAGCCGAGCCATGAGATCAGCCAGGCCATCGGGAAATCCGGCCCCAGGCCCAGCGCCCGCGCAGTGGCGATGCCCGAGACGATCAGGGACATCAGCCCGGAGAGCAGAAGCCCGAACAGGACTGGCGCGAATGATTTCGGGAGTTTCTTCGACACGGAGAGAGCACCTCGCGGCAACATGCCCCGCTCACCGGCTGCGGGGACTTGCGCCCGCCACAACTGGCGGGCAAGAGTGACGGGATGCGGGCGCCCGAGACGCCCGTCTTTCGACTGGCAATTTGCGCGCTCGCCTGCCCGCGCTCAAGGGCAAGGCGACAGATCGTGATCAACCCATCGAGGAAAACCGGTGACATCCCCCGAGATCTACCTCGCCACCCCGCTGATCGATGCCGGCTCCGAGCCGGCGGCCTTGTGCACGCAGCTGCGCACGATTCTGCCGGGGCTCCCCTGCGCCGCACTGCGTGTGCGCCTCGCCGCCAGCGATGAGCGCAGCCTGACGCGTCTGCTCAAACCGTTCTGCGCAACGGCGCATGAAGCGGGCATCGCCGTGATTCTCGATATTGATGCCGCTCCGGATGCGCTGGCGGGGCTCGACCTCGCCCAGATCGCCGCGCGCGGGGGCGCGGACGGGCTGCATCTGCGTGATCTCGCTGCGGCGCGTGATGCGATCGCGCGGTTCGGCGGTGACCGTGCAGTGGGACTGGCCAATCCGCGCACGCGGCACGAGGCGATGGAGGCCGGGGAGGCGGGGGTGGATTACCTGTCCTTCGGCGAGCCGCGCCCCGACGGCTCGATGCTGCCCTTCGACGCGGCCTGCGAGCGCGCCTCCTGGTGGGCGGAGATATTCGAGACCCCCTGTGCCATTTTTTTGCCGGACCTGGGCGATATCGCTGCCGCCCTCGCGACGGGCACGGAATTCCTCGCTGCCGGCGATGTGGTCTTCGCCCATGCCGGCGGGCCTGAGGAGGGTGCCCGGGCACTCGCGGCGACGCTGGGTGCATCCGGCGATGATCGCCATGACGGTTGAAAGAACAGGTAAGCGGGCGTGACGGGACCGGTCGGGACACAGATCAGGCGGAAATTGCGCGGGCTTCGCCGCATGGCCGCGGCCACCACCGTTCTTGCGCTGTCGGTGATGCCCCTCCTGCCCGCCGTCTTCATCGCGGCGACGGCAATGGCGCAGGACGCCCAGCCCGACGCGGTCCCCGATGCTGCGGCGATCCCTTTCAGGAACGATCCGCTCGCGCCTGACATGCTGGAACCGACATCGCCTCCGGATTCGGCGGTCCCCTTCGATGCGCAGGACGACGCGCTGCCCAGCCCCGTCGGCCCTGTGCTGGAGGGGCGTTCGGTGGAGGCTGGGGAGCGCGGTGATGCTGCCTATGCCGCCTTCCAGCGCGGACTTTTTCTGACCGCCTTCATGCGCGCGGCGGATCGCCTGGAAGGCGATCCGGATGATGCGGCGGCGATGACGCTGATCGGGGAATTGTATATCCAGGGCCTCGGCTTGCCGCAGGATTTCGAACGCGCGGCGGAGTGGTTCGCGCTCGCTGCCCGGCTGGACGATCCGGCAGCACATTTCGCGCTGGGCACGTTGCGGCTGGCAGAGGATGGAATCGGTCGCGATACGGTCGCAGCGCGCCGCCATTTCGAAGCCGCCGCCGCAGCCGGACACGCACCCGCCTCCTACAATCTCGCGCTGATTCTTCTGGAAACCGGCGGAGAGGAGGGGGCGGAGGAGGCGGCACGGCTCCTGCAGCACGCCGCTGATTCCGAGATTCCGCAAGCCCAGCATGCACTCGGGCTGCTCTACCGCGAGGGGCGCGGCGTCGCGGAGAACCCGGCGCGTGCCACGGCCCTGTTCCATCGCGCGGCACGCAACGGAGATCTGGAGGGCATGGTCGAATATGCCACCGCCGTGTTCAACGGGATCGGTGTCGCCCCCGACGAAGAGCGTGCCGCTGCCTGGTTCCGTATCGCTGCCTGGCGCGGGGATGCGATCGCGCAGAATCGGCTCGCGCTGATTCATGCCTTCGGGCGCGGGGTCGAGCAGGATCTGGTCGAGGCGGCATCCTGGCACCTGCTCGCGGCAGGGCAGGGGCTCGATGACGAGCGGCTCGACGAGGCGCTGCGCGATCTTTCAGACGAGCAGCTTGTCCGGGCCGAGGCGCTGGCGCGCGAGCGCGGCTGGCCCTGATTGTGCTCGCGGGGTCGCTTGGCTATGGCTTCGACCCGTCATCACGGTCGGCTGATCCGCCCTCTGGCGGGGCCGCATCCTCCGGCTCGTCGCGAAACACCGTCCAGGCCAGGGTGAGCCGCGAGAGCGCCGTCATCGCCACCAGTCCGGCGAAGAAATAGGCGATCAGCGCGAAATGGGCGGGAAACAGCATCATCGCGACGAAGGCAATGATGGTTTCGGTACCTTCAGCCAGCCCGATGGTGAAATAGATCGATTTCAGCCCGCGCACCTTTGAATCCATTTGCCGCTTGGCTGCGACGGCGGAGAAGGCGAGGAAGCTCGCGCCGTTCACGTAGAAGGTGAAAAGCAGGACCACCGCAGGGACGGCATTCGCCTCCGGATCGCGCAACGCAAAGGCCAGCGGGATCACGCCATAAAAGGCGAAGTCGAGCACGATATCCATGTAGCCGCCGCGATCCGTCGGCGTGGTGCGCCGCGCCACCGCGCCGTCGAGCCCGTCGCAGAGCCGGCTCAGGATGAGCGCCAGCAGCGCCGCCGCATCCGCTTCGACCGCCACGCCAAGTGCGCTGACGAGACCGAGCGCGAAACCGGTGAAGGTGACCGTATCAGCGCCGATCCCGCGCAGGACGAGCCGTCCGGCGATCCGGTCCAGCACCGGGTCGATCAGACGGCGCATCATCCCATCCAGCATGACTTTTCCCCGCGTTGACGAACACTGCGCTGCGCCTTACCACCATTTTCTGGTTCTTGTCCCCCGATACGAGGTCACGATCATGTACGAGGCCGTGAGCAACGGTGTGCGCATCACAGTCGAGCCACGCTATCTCGACGAGGAATCGCGTCCTGCAGATCGGCGCTACTTCTTCGCCTATACGGTCGAGATCGCCAATCTGACCCCCGAGCCGATGCAGCTCCTGCGGCGCTACTGGCGTATCACCGACGGGTTGGGCCGTGTCGAGGAGGTGCGCGGTGATGGTGTCGTCGGCGAGCAGCCGGAAATCGGCCCGGGCGACAGTTTCAGCTATACCAGCGGCTGCCCGCTCGAGACCCCGGACGGCACCATGCAGGGCCACTATGAGATCCTGCGTGCGGACGGGTCGCTGTTTCTGGCCGAGATTCCCGCTTTCTCCCTCGATTCACCGCATGTTCGCCGCTCCGTTCATTGACCGGACGAGCAGCTTTGCCAACCGACAGGCCTCCCATGAATTCTACACGCCGCACGCCGCTCGACCTGCTCGAGCGGCTCGTTTCCTTCGATACCGAAAGCAGCAAATCGAACCGCGCGATCGTCGATTTCATTGCAGGCTATCTCGATTCGTACGGCGTGCCGTATCTGCGCGTTCCCAATGAAGTGGGCGACAAGGAATCGCTCGTTGCCACGATCGGGCCGCTGGTCGAGGGCGGTATCGTGCTCTCCGGCCATACCGATGTGGTTCCCGTGACCGGGCAGGTCTGGACGAGCGATCCGTTCACGTTGCGCGTCGCTGATGGCCGGGCCCATGGGCGCGGCGCGGTCGATATGAAGGGCTTTCTCGCGCTCATGCTGGCTCTGGTGCCGAATTGGTGCGCGGCTGACCTCGCGCGCCCGGTGCATTTGCTTTTTTCTTATGACGAGGAGATCTCGTGCCTCGGCGTGATTGATGCGATTGCGAAGTTCGGCGCTGCGTTGCCGCACCCGCGCGCCGTCATCGTCGGCGAACCGACGGGGCTCGAGGTCGCCGATGCGCACAAGAGCGTGACCGTCTACACCACCCGTGTGCATGGTTTCGAGGCACATTCCTCCAAGCCCGCACTCGGCGCCAATGCGGTAACGAGCGCCGCCGAACTCGTCTGCGAGATCAACCGGATCGGCGATGCGCTGATGGCGGAGGGCGATTCGAGCGGGCGCTTCGATCCGCCTTATTCGACGGTATCGGTCGGCACCATTTCCGGCGGCACGGCGCGCAATATTCTGGCCAAGGAATGCGTCTTCAACTGGGAAATCAGGGGGCTGCCGGATCTCGATATCGCAGCGATCGAAAAGCGCTTCTTCGCCTTCTGCGAAACGGTCGAGCGCGAGCGCCTCAACCGGTTTGGCGATTACGGGCGGATCGAGACCAGCATCGACGTGCATGTGCCCGGTCTCGCTCCTGTGCCAGGATCGGATGCGGAAAGCCTCGCGCTGCATGCCGCGCGCCGCAACGCCACGATCAGCGTCCCCTTCGGTACGGAAGCCGGGCGCTTCCAGGATGCGGATCTCCCCGTCGTCGTCTGCGGCCCGGGCAGCATCGACCAGGCGCACCAGCCCGATGAATTCATCACCCTCGACGCCCTCGCTGCGGGCGAGGTCTTCATGCGGCGGCTGACCGGGATATGAATGCCGCGCTGCGGGTCGCGTGCATCGCACTCATATCGCGCGATCCTCATGCGCTTTATCGGCAGCGTCCTCCTGCTCATGATGCGTGCCCTCGCCATAAGCGCGCAGATGCAGCGCGTCCGCGGCGGAGACGCGCTCGGGCTGTTGGTCCGGAGCGGCGGCAGACCGCGCGCCTGAACGATGGGCCTTCGCGAGGGTGAGGGCGCGCTGCATGAGGCTGGCGAGTGCGCCCTGACGTTGGCTCCCGGCGCGGATTT
The DNA here is from genome assembly GCF_035311605.1 of Saliniramus sp. NCBI lineage: Bacteria > Pseudomonadati > Pseudomonadota > Alphaproteobacteria > Hyphomicrobiales > Salinarimonadaceae > Saliniramus > Saliniramus sp. The sequence goes on along the minus strand of NZ_DATGCW010000306.1, from coordinate 1,467 downwards.
CGAGCTGCATTGCAGCGGAGCGCTCCACCTGCTGAACGGCGGCATCCTTGGGCAACTGGGTGCGCACGGCCGCAGCTGACATCGGCGCATCGGTGCGCTGCAGGGCCGTTTGCGATGACGGCGGTATCGGTTTGGTGACGCCGGAGAATTCCATGCCGCGCCCTCCCTTGCAGCGGCCATACCGGAGCCGCCGGAGACAATGATCCTGTGATCATGCGCCGGAATCGTGAATCAATCGTCAAGAAAATATGAACGCCTGTTGCATTTCAGGCCATCTCATCGCCCCTCGCAGGTATCCAGCCCGCGCTGGAAGGCCATGCCTTTGCGGAATTCGTAGCGGATATTGATGATGTTCATCGAGCCGTCGGCGAGAAAGTTGCGCTGGATCGTGATCAGATCCGGCGGAGAGCGATCGAAGTCGATGCAGTACGATCCGGCGACATCGAATGCCGGTCGCCAGCGTCCATCCTGTGACAGGGTGACGTAGGTACGGCAACCCGGTTCCATGCAGATCGCGCCAAGGCGCAATCCGTCGCATGCAAAACGGTTTTCGTCGAGAACGATATCGGGCATGCCGTCGCGATCGAAATCGGCGAAGGCGACCGCATCCATGGGATTGCCGGCATTGCCCCCGAGCATCGCGCAGCGCCGCGACAAATCGAAGAGCTGGTTGCGGATACGCTCCGGCAAATCGTTGAAGCCGAGCCCGTCATCCGCGTGGATGTCCGGTGCCGGAAGCAGCATTCCGACGACGATCAGGAGCAGCCATGGCAGTTTACGCAGCGACATGCCATGAGCATGCCTCGTATCTGTTAAGACTTTCCTTGCTCAGCATGCGGCCCGGTTCACTCGAGCAGGCCGATTGCGGTCTCGACAGCGTGGACCACCGCTCCCGAGCGTACCAACGCCCGCGCATCGCCCATTTCCCGCGCGTACCAGCGATCGCCCTCGAGGGCGGGCGGAACGGTTTCGCGGATTGCGTCGAGCGCGGCCTGCGAGCCTTTGCCGAGCGGATAGCCGTCGGCGACTTCCGCCACGAGGCTGAGCGCCTGCGCGGCCATCAGCAATTCGCCGGCGACGATCTGCTCGACATTCTCCACGATGGTGCGCGCCTTGCGCCCGCACCAGGTGGAATTGGAGACGTGGTCCTCGGCATTGCTCTTGCCGGGGATGCTGTCGACCGAGCCCGGAGTGGCGAGGCCGCGATTCTCCATCACCAGCGCCGACATGGAGCACTGCACCGTGGCGTAACCCGTGTTCAGCCCCTGCTTGCCGGCGAGCAGGTTGCGCGGCAGGCCGTAGCTCATGCCGGGATCGATCAGCCGCGCGAGGCGACGCTCGCTGATGGCGCCGAGATCGGTCATGGCGATGGCAAGCACATCCATGGCCTGGGCCATGTACTGGCCGTGGAAGTGCCCGCCTGAGAGCGAGACATAGCCGCCTGCGCCGTCATCGACGATCAGCGGG